>CAYHTN010000159.1:0-1506 GCA_964359565.1 uncultured Gammaproteobacteria bacterium | reverse complement strand
GAGCGCCGGATAATCCTCTACTAGTCCTCGCAAAGCCATCACATCTCGAGGCGCCATTGTTTGTTCAGGGGAACTCAGGAATTCCACCAACTTGACTACCTTGGGAGCTTCAGGCGCAGGCGCAACCCCTGTTGGCGAACCAGGGGCGGTCTCTCCTGACTGTCTGGCGAGACCACCAACCGAATCGCCCTTTCTGGTAGGCAGCGCGTCATTGGCATCGCCTTGTACGCCTGGACCATGATTTTCTGTAACTGCGGCGCCGACATCGGCAGAAGCTGACGAATTGCTATCACTGCCAAACAAACCTTTTACTTGGTCAATGTCCTTGTGTAGGAAACCGCCTTGCGGCTTCCAACCTACGAGATAACCATACAAAGCCCCTGGAACAGCGCCGACCACGGCTGGCAGTAATGTATACAATCTTTTCTTTGTCCATCTCCCAAATTTAGTCGCTATTTTGGTATGTTCTTTTTTAGACACTTTCTCACGATATGCTCGCAAGGCATCTAAGCTTTTTTCCAAATACATGCTGTCTGCCTGTTTTTCCATTAAAATACCGGTTTTTTCCGCGTCATAGACAAGCGCGTCTATCTGCGTTAACAACATTTCATCTACCTTAGGCCCTGTGGGCGTCCTTTCTACCGCAGCCATTAAATCTTCCTCAGGAGCGTTACCGTGCAAAAATTTCTTTAGATAGATAAGATCTAATTTAAACCTCTCTCTGTCCCCTGGGTCAAACGTATCAAAAGTTTTAAGCCCGATACTAAAATTTTTAATTCTATTTTCTAAATTACTTTTTGCCTTTTTTTGTTCTGAACTCTCAAAAGCTCTTGCTCCTATTTTATACCCAGCTCGCAGGCCAAGCCCTGTACCAAAGGCGGCTCGCAAGGTTCCACTCGCTAAAAATATGGCGGATAGTGCCCCACCGATTGCCATTGAGCCAGCCAAACTACTGCCCTCCTGACCCGAATATTGGTGCAAAAACTTATCACCCATAGATGGCTTTGGCTTGCCAGTTCCTGCTTTTTTTACTTCTTCTCGATTTTGCAATTCATTTCCTTTTCTGCCAAGAGCAATAATTTCCCAAGCTAATTTTTTGGCCATTTCTGTTTCTTCGGGATCCTTAGCATCTACCTGGGCCATCATGGCCTCAAACCTAAGACGCTCGGAACCGGTTAAAGTTATTGTTTCAAGTTTACCATTAATTTCAATCTTAATTTCTTTTGCGCCCGCGGTTTTTTCTCTAATCTTAGTGGCTATTACCGCGCTCATGGCGGGTAATCCATCTGTAAAGCTGCTATGTTTTGCCTTAGATGCTGGCGGTGCGGGCGTTATCTTTTCCCACATTCTTCCTAACCAATTTTTTGGGGCTGGAGGTTGAACTGGGGTAGTAGGCGTGCCTCCAAAAGTCTCATCCACCATTTTCTCTATCAATTCCGCTTCTACTTGTTTTGGCAATTCTGCTAAAGCCTCCTCACTTTCTTTTCCCCAAGTACTTTTTTTACC
>CAYHTN010000158.1:0-1515 GCA_964359565.1 uncultured Gammaproteobacteria bacterium | reverse complement strand
GACCAGCGCTACCGAGCAACCCAAGGTACTGGCCAAGCGATGCACTGCCTCGCGCACCGAGCCGAGGTCGGCGATCTCGGCAATCATCGCGCGGATGCGGTCGTAAAACACCGTCTTGCGCGCCCTCACCTTAGACCAGGGAATGAAGAACTGGATGTCAAATATTCGGCGTTGATGGGTAGCGTAAGCAGTGAGGATTAAGAAGAACGTTATAGTGGTTGGGAAAATCACCGACGTGTTGATCCACTTGATTCCGAAGTGCAACAGACCAATCACTAGGATTCCCGCCACAACTGTGGGAACAATGGCTACAAGCAGGATCAGATTTTTCGCGCGCTTTTGAGGCGTTTCCTGTTTTTTTGATCCATAGCCCAATATTCCGATGCTACCGACAAGCAGCCCGATAACATAAAGCTCGAACAGGTAATAGAGTGGTCCGGGCACCCTCGTAATGCTGAGTCCAAAACTATATGCAAGGATTTCGAATCCTTGTATCAGATGTGTCGTGAAGATGAGCAGTAATTGAAGCGCTACGGCGTAACCGTAGACGAAGGTCAACGCAATCTTTTTTGCCATCCATCGTTGATCAGAGGCAACGACGATGGCGAGATGAAAAAATAGCGCCAAGGCAACGATGACCGCGGAATAAAATAGTCCAGCCTCAAAATGAGGCATGACGTTATCTACATTGACTTTGTAGAGACCAAATATTTCCGCAATGTTCTGAATCGAGAATGAAAAAAGGAACAACAAATAAAGTCGTGTGTGCAGGTTGTGGATCTTTGTGTGCCACGCATAAGCGTAAATAGCCGCCTTAAACATTAGGGCGACGATGGGGGGCACAATAATCAAAGGTAGGCTCAGTTCCATATGTCGTCGTACCGGCTTCCTTGCACGCGTAATTACCCTACAGTTTAGGATATGTTCCCTGGGAGGGTAAGAGGTGACTAATTGCCACCTCTTGCATGCCTTGTTTAAGTATCCTAATTTAGTGGAGCATAAATCATGCCGCATCCCAGATAAGCCCTGCCTGACTTACGGCAAGGCCGCTTCCTGCTCCGGCGATAAATACCTTTTCTCTATATTTAACTTCTTGATCTTTATAGAGATTGTATAAATTAAGTGGGATATTAGCCGTTACCAGATTTCCCAGGGTGCTAACAGTGTCAGGCATAATATCGAGCGAAATCTTGGCATATTCGGCATGACGTTTGAAAACCTTTCGCCCTACCTGATGGTGGATAAACTTGGAGATGTCTTCCGGTTTCCACCCCAGTTTTCCCATGAACACGTTGTACATGTTCCCGAGCATCGTAATACCCTCTTCGATAATGCTTGCCATGTCTGTTTCGAGCAGTGATTCCTGTCCATCTTTACCGCAAGTACATAATCTAGAATATTGACCCTGAGACTGGAGCATAAAGCCCATAAATCCGGTCTCGGGCTCAAGTTTTGGGCCCATAATCATGGCAGCACCAGCATCACCTAACGTTAGCCCCCCCGCCAAGATTACAA
>CAYHTN010000157.1:0-1526 GCA_964359565.1 uncultured Gammaproteobacteria bacterium | reverse complement strand
CCATATTATGAAAAGATACGGCCAATTTACCGACCTCATCATTACTTTGGACATTGACCTCGGTGGTTAAGTCTCCCTTAGCAATGAGTTCTGAAAAACCTAAAAGTTTCAGTATGGGGCGGACCATCTGACTAGAAACAAAAATAGAAAGTATCACCACCGCGATTAAAGAAATTATTCCGATTGAGAAAATTATTAGAGTTAAGCCGTTTAAAGGGGCAAATGCCTCTACCTTATCCTTTTCCGCCAGGATGACCCATTTTCTTTCCTTGAGAATCATAGAAACCCCCAAGACATCCTTCCCGCGGAAGTCTTTATAGATGCCCAGCATTCCGGTGTCTGTCTTTTGGGCCTTGACGATAGGTTCGGTAATAATTTGTTCCTTAAGGATGATATCTTTTTTGCCGGCGTCTTCGCGCATAAATTTAGGAATAGTTAACAGCAGTCCGTCTTTGTTAACTACATAAGCCTTGCCGCTTTTACCGATAGTGTCTCCTTCGCTTTCAATGAGTTTATGCAGCATATCGGTCTGATAGCGGTTAACCAAAACTCCCAGAGGAAGGCCGGTGGCCCGGGCAGTTACTATATTGGCCATGCTGATTATGGGCATCTTCAGGTCTTCAGAGACATAGAAGTCGGTGGCATAGACGATCATGGTGGGGTCTTTCAGGAACTTTTTCAGGAATTCCTTGTCTTTGAAGTTTTTAAAATATTTGCTGATATTGGTGAAGTATTCCTTTTTAGATTTATCCTTGCCTAAGAGTTTCTCGTTGGTAGCAAAGACCACCTTACCCTTTAAATTAAGAACAAATATATCCACTAAGCTGGAATCTAAGGACATTTTGTTTTTAGTGATATGGTTAGAGGTATTTTTGACCAGCGTGGCAACATCGGGATCGTCGGGATCATAATAGGTCAGGCCGTCTTTAACCACTCCGTCGGAACAGAAGTCCAAGGTGCGCCCTTTTTTGCCCTCAATAAAAGAAGAAATTTTACCCTCAACGCCTTTGCCGGAGATATTCAATTCATTCAGTATCCCGTTTCTGATAATGTTACTGCTTTGGTTGTAAACTAATATGGCGGCAATTGTTAAGGGCACGATGGATATGCCCACAAATAAAAAGAGCAGTTTTACGCGCATACTGGTAAATTTCTTTTCCATTACCTATCTCTCCTTAGTTTTATCTATCGGATTATTCGCCCCGGCAGGAGGCAGAAAGGGTAATCTGCTTCCTGCCGGTCTTTTTATTTTTGCTCTTAAGCGGCTTCTGCCAGCGGAATAGTAATGCTGATGCATCCCCGGACTTCGCCTTCGGCGTAGCTTTCCATGGGTTTACCCGCCATATCCAGGCCGTCGCCGGTGGGTGAGGTTTTGGGGTCGCCGTGGCACTTCATGCAGGCCTTTTCTATATATAAAGGAAAGGCGTAGCGATAAACCCTTTTCCCTTCAATTTCCTGCTCTTCGCCGTAGCCTTTTCCTTTGGGGTAGGAGGGTTCATAAAAGCGGGTTAAGACCTCTTTTTCCC
>CAYHTN010000156.1:0-1530 GCA_964359565.1 uncultured Gammaproteobacteria bacterium | reverse complement strand
CTACCCTGGCACGAAAGATTTTTGGTACGGTTAATGACAGGATTCTTAAATCCATCCAGCCCATTATAGATAATGTAAATAGGTTTGAGCCTGAAGTTTTGGCTCTTAGCGATGAAGCTTTAAAGGCTAAAACTATTGAATTCAGGCAAAGGTTGGAAAAAGGTGAAACTCTGGATGATATATTGCCGGAAGCCTTTGCTGTTGTTCGTGAAGCTGGAAAGCGTATCCTTGGCCAACGTCATTACGATGTGCAGTTGCTCGGTGGTGTTATCCTGCATCGCGGCATGATTGCAGAAATGAAAACGGGCGAGGGTAAAACCTTGACTGAAACCCTGCCTATTTACCTGAATGCTATTGAAGGTAAAGGTGTTCACCTTGTAACGGTGAATGATTACCTCGCAAAACGAGATTCCTAATGGATGGGTAGGATATACCGTTTCCTTGGCCTTACAGTTGGCTGCATAATTCACGATATGGACGATGAAGAGCGCCGTGCGGCTTATGCTTGCGATATAACCTATGGAACAAATAACGAATATGGTTTCGACTATTTGCGCGATAATATGAAATACTCGCGTGAAGAAATGGTGCAGCGTGGCTTTAATTATGCGATTGTGGATGAGGTGGATTCTATCCTTATTGACGAGGCGCGTACTCCGCTGATTATATCCGGCCCAACTGAAGATAATTCAGAGCTTTATTATTCTGTCGATAAATTAATCCGCCTCCTTGCCAGGGAAGATTATGAAGTTGATGAAAAAGCCAAAAGTGTTGTACTTACTGATGGTGGTACGGAAAGAATTGAGCAAATACTGAAGGATGCCGGATTGCTGGCGGCTGCAAGCTCACTTTATGATATTGATTCAATATCGCTGGTACATCACGTAAATCAGGCGTTGCGTGCGCATAAATTATTTGCAAATGATACGGATTATATCGTTAAGGATGGCAAAGTTATCATTATTGATGAATTTACCGGACGCATGATGGAAGGCCGCAGGTATTCCGATGGTTTGCATCAGGCACTGGAAGCTAAAGAAGCTGTGCATGTTCATAATGAAAACCAGACTTTGGCATCAATAACATTCCAGAATTATTTCAGGCTTTATCCTAAACTTGCAGGTATGACCGGAACGGCGATGACGGAAGCTTCTGAATTTTCTGATATTTATAAACTGGAAGTGGTTGAGGTTCCGCCTAATCTTGTCGTTGTAAGGATTGATGAGGATGATGAAATTTATCGTACTGCTGAAGAAAAATTCAGTGCAATAGTGGATGTTATCGAGGCTTCACATAAAAAAGGCCAGCCGGTATTGGTGGGTACTATCAGTATTGAAAAATCCGAATATATTGCATCTTTATTAAAGAAGAAAAAAATTCCTCATAATGTATTGAATGCAAAACAACACGAACGTGAAGCGCATATTGTGGCGCAGGCTGGCCGCCTTGGTGCGGTTACTATTGCAACAAATATGGCTGGTCGCGGAACGGATATCATGCTTGGTGGTAATCTGGAAATGTTACTGGCAG
>CAYHTN010000155.1:0-1575 GCA_964359565.1 uncultured Gammaproteobacteria bacterium | reverse complement strand
TGATACAGATCGTTTTCCCTCCTGAAGGCACGCCAACAAGAACAAGCGCAAACGGATTACTGATTTCGTGAATGAGTATCTGGCAGATAATTGATAGACAGATTTCGGCAGGAAATGTGAGTTCGGGAAAGTTGGACGCGATCACATCGTGCCATTCATCGAATGTAGTCGTCTTATATGGTCTTTCAATTTTCACTATGCGGGTACTGACTTCATCCTTCGTGACTCGTCGTGCGAGCTGCATGAACGTGTCTACATTACCTCCGTGAGTTACAAAATAATCCGTTATGTCTTTGAGACCATTTTCCATGTTGGGCAACTCAATTCGAAAGACGTCTTCGTGACCGGTTTCAAGAAGTTTGCTCAGTATTTTTACTGCACCAGCTCTTCCGGCATCATCGTTATCGAAACAGACATAAACTTTTTCTGCTTTCAGAAAATGCGGAGCCCATTCGTCCTTAAACGTGCCAGAACCTCCTGTGCCCGTAACTGCAGAAATTCCATTTGCAAGAAGAACGAGTCGATCGAATTCTCCTTCGCAGATAACAAGATTGGGTATCTTTTCTTTAAGCATCTCCCAGCCGTATATTTCGTGCTGTGCGCCCTTGGGATATACCAGCATCTTACTGGAGTCACTTGTATCCTCTGGGTCTTTACGAAGCTTCAGAAGGGCGTATGAGCCCTCAGCGTTCGTAGTGGGAATAGTGATTCGGAATTTGCCATAAAACTCCCCCCAACCAAGTTTCTGTTGATTGATGTCTGTATCAGGAATTCCACGTTCATTCAGGTACAGTCGAATCCGATTCGGAAGAGCAGTATGGAGTTCAGCGACTCGTTCGTTGGTTAACGCTATGTCTACCTTCTTGGTTTTTGAGTATTTGTAAGGAGTATCCGATGTGGCAATAACAACATCCTTGGTTTCATCTTCCAGGAATTTTGCGAGATCAATAATATTCCCCGCTGCACCACACTTTTTGCAATGATACTGAGACGTTTCCACGCTGAAATATAGATGAGCTTCGTTTGAGCGGCTGTCCTTATCGCAATCCGCAAAGAGGCACTTCACGAGAAGCTCATTTCCAGCCTGACGGAATTCGATATTTTTACGAGTGAGATATTCGGTAATTGTAATGGTCGTCATATTGTTTAATTTGAGAATAATTTCTGTCTTCGTTCTTCTGAGTACGCCAAGTCCTTCTCAGTCATGGGTTCGTAAACAGCCTTCATCAAGGTAAGTAGCGGAAGAGCTTTTTCGAGCGCCTCTTGTGGCGTCAGTTCAACAGTGAACTTTGCGCTATAGATCGCCCGAAACGCATTAAGTCGTTCGGGGGAGATCTCCATATCAACTGCTGAATAATCTATTTTTCAACATTTTTTGAGTGTCGAAAAGATGGCGTGCGCTCAAAAACAGATCGCCGTCCCAATATCGTTTAATATCCTGGTCAATGCCTTCGCGTTTTTGAAAAATGAATTGAGCCTTATAACGATTGGTCTTATCAATCGCAACAATGTCGTACTCTTGTGTGGCGAGCGAACTGGATAAACCTAAATCGTAAGTCTGATAGTGATCATCTG
>CAYHTN010000154.1:0-1614 GCA_964359565.1 uncultured Gammaproteobacteria bacterium | reverse complement strand
ATAAAAACATATCCCGTTTTTTTATTAATGAAAAATAATGCGAAAGCAATTGCCGATGCAACCATTGTGTGGCCAGACGGAAAAGCGTATCCAGTTTCTGTAAAAAGGGATTGCACTTGAGGAAATAAGTCAAAAGGTCTTGATGTATGAATTAAAACTTTTAATATTTTTGCCAAAATCCAAGCCATACCTCCGGAAGCGCATACTAAAATAAATTCTTTCCATCGTCCATACAAAAACAAAAAAGCCAGAATAATTACAATATATATAAAATAAACAGCAAAAAAAATAACTACATTATCAAATAAATTTGACTGATGCGCTAAATTATAAAAAAAGAAAAAAACTGTTTCGTTCATAAGTTATTCAGATAGTATAAGATATAGGAGTACAAAATTCAAATTTCTAATTTACGCTATAGCTGATATTGATATAGACATTCTCGGATACAACTAATTAAGATGCTTTTTTACTATCCACACTCTTCCGAATTTAGTCCACCTTTTTATGACTATATCTTTTGGTAATTTCATAATATAACGATTATCCTCTGTTATTTTAACATACTCCAACCCTGAAACTTGGTGTGTATCAAAAACATATATATTGTTTTCATCATAACCATAAACAAACATAACATGATCCATTAAACCAAAAAACTTTATTGAAATATCCATACCAACTACTAAACCTTGATCTAAATTTTTCTCAACTTCTTTAATAGCATTTTCGGCTGACTGTTTATTTGCACGAAGTATGGCGAATATAAAATCTTTAAAAGTTTTTATCTCCCGGCTGTTTATTGATAATAATAAGCCTAGTTTCTCAAATAGGACTGGAACTTTAGAAAATTGAATCATAAGTCCTGCAAATTTGGCGTTCACTGGCAATCCAAAAAGCTTTTTTTGATCAATCATTAAGGGATTATTTAGATTTTTGTTAAATTTTTCAGGAAAATAATAATGGAGACAATAATACAAAAAATCGCGACCACATTTATTGTTGATTTTTTTACCACTTACCCATTCGCGTTCCACAAAATCAAAAGTTTTTATATTAATTGGGAGAGTTTTCATATTTTTCTAATTTACGCTATAGCTGATATTAAAGAATTATAAGATTTAGCGAGTTTGAAAGTTTTGAAGTTATCCCCTATTTTTATTTCTTTAAGATATTTAAGAAAATCTTTTGGTAAAGGCGAAGGACCGACCCAAACACTTCTTTGAATCATCACATATCCAAACTTTATCAAATGTCGACGAAACCAGTCCCGCTCTTTCTTTAAACTATCCGGTATATCATACATAACAATAAGATTTTTAGGAGCAGTATCTTTAAAACAAGAATCAAAAGAAACATGATAAAAATTTCTTTTTCGTTTTGACTCTCTAGTTTGCGTCTTATTAGAAACGCCGAAAATAGGCAAACCAAAAGCATTCACCTGCACACCTTTATAACGAAATATCCTGCTAACCATAAACAAATTATAAACTATTTTGTAATATACGCTATAGCTGATATGTGAAATGACATAAATTTATGTTTGTTTCAAATTCTTGGCCACTTTCAACACATTATTTAAAAGCATCGCGACAGTCACCGGTCCGACTCCTC
>CAYHTN010000153.1:0-1615 GCA_964359565.1 uncultured Gammaproteobacteria bacterium | reverse complement strand
GGTGGATCCGTATCAACCTCGAATCTCACTTTCAAAAGTTTGTTTTTCTCAACGCGGTTGGCGATAGCCTCTGGCACCGTAATTTTTATCAAGTGATCTTTAGTGCCGGCCTTTACAAATGCAGACTCTATTTTCGTAGTTACACTTTTTTCTCTCTCTTCGACGGTGACGCTAAACCCCATGCTGGCAAGCTCCGATTCAACCGCACGAATATAAGGTTTGAGGTTGAAATCCTTCTGACGCTCCAGAAGGGAAAAGTCGAGATCTTCCGAAAAGCGATCGAGTCCGTAAAGAATTCTCAGCGCAGTGCCACCATAAAAGGCAGCGTGCTCGAAAAACTTTGAGCGCCATAACCCCAGCAGAGCTATCTCCTGCATGATTTCCTTCAGCGCATTCTCATAGTCTTGTATAGATACGCATTTGTAGCGTTCGAGCATGGAAAGAATCGCAGGGTTCACAGCACCTCCATCACAGACTCAATGTTTTTACTGCGGTAAAACCTGTTCAATTTCCATAGAACATTTGGGTCGAAACGCTTCCAGTTATTCCTTTCGATTCTGAGATCGGATTCAAGAAAATCCTTCGCAGCGTCAGCATCTGAAATATTCGGCACCTTATTTAGTACCATGTAGTCGCAAAGCGCTTTCTCGACTGAAGCCATCAAAACTGGATGGTTGCTATCTATCCAAACCTGTTCTATTCCATGAGGATACTTTCTGGCTCCTAAGTACGAGTACGTGAATTTCCCAAGTGGAGTCTTAAATTCTTTATCCCTAATCGGAGTTACACTTGTGACGGTCTCAACCCTCTCCGGTATCATTCCGTGATAAGCCAGTGCATATTCTAGTGAGATACAGGAAGGTCCATAGATAAGATTGGCAAGCACTTCTTTGCAGCCCGGCGCGTTACTGTATTCCGGTCCAAATGTGTACAAACCCTTTTTTACGCGAACAATAATGCCAGCCTTTAGTAGTTCGTTTATTTTTTGCCGAACGGCAGCATAGTCAGATAGGGCATTTTTGAGAAGTAGATAATCGAACTCTTCTTTTGGGATGGCTTTCCGAAGCTGGAAGGAATCTAGCTTTGTCATGTTTTCACCAGTATGCTAGACTTATTCTAACATACCAGATAAATTTGTCGCCGATATATCCAGAAAATCATATAATTTCTAACATATTGGTAGAATTTTCTGGTTTCGTCTACGAACCATGCGGTCGCAGGTTCGAATCCTGCCGGGCAGGTGTATTGCAACGGTTCTTTCTAAGATCTCGCGTCAACAGTACATTTTCAAAGATCAACCGGTGTGCGGCTATCTGGTTCACTGCGAAAAGAAGAATTAGAGGAAGGGAAAGTCCCGTGGAAATTCGCGTCGTGCTCAAAACGCACAGCAGTATGCGGCAGATTCGATGCGAGCTGCTTCCCATTTTAATCTCTCGGCGCTCATTCAAAGACTCAATGAATTCGAACTTGTTGTCTTTCCTTCAAAGATATTTTTGAGCACAGGTTTAATTGTTGGTCATCAAAAGGCGAGTAAATCCAATGCTCATCTTCTCTAAGCTCAAGATGGCATTGAACACAATATCTTTTACGGGTTTAGGGAAATGTTTTTGTGCCA
>CAYHTN010000152.1:0-1622 GCA_964359565.1 uncultured Gammaproteobacteria bacterium | reverse complement strand
CCGGCCGATGCTGTAAACATTGGACGGCAGCTGTTTCATGTACTGTTCCACCGCCACCATGTTCTTCTTGGTCAGATAGGGATACAGCTTGTTATTCTTTGACGGGAATTCCATGACCAGAAGCGTATCCTCGGATTCGTAATACGTTATCTTCTTGAACTCGGTGATCCGGGTGTACGGTTCATTGCCGGCATAATGGCAGAAACGCACGTCACCGGGGAACACCTGCCTGCACGGCAGCACAAAGACCGTGAAATCGCGGCCGGCGTATGGCAATTCACCGTAAAGGTAATTGCAGAGTTCGTCGATCGGGATGGTGCTGATGATGATATCGCCCTCGATCTGACTGCCGTCTGACAGCTTCACAACGCGTTTTTCGAGGTCCAGCTGCCTGACATGCTCGCCGAAGACGACGCGGGTATTGCCTGTCATCTGCTCGAAATACGAGTTGTAACCGTCGTAAGGGACGGGATAGCCGATGTAGGAGCCTTTGTACGCCTCACGGGTGCCGGTCTCGATCGGCTTGTCCTTGGCGGACCACTTGAAGATGTCAAACACCTTGTTCGAGTCGACCATCCACATCTTCTTCGAATACTGGTTGACAAACATGTTGTAAAGCGTCGGACCGACACGGTTGATCCAGTATTCCTCGAAGTCCTTCGGCTCCCGGCTGTTGTCCCGCGCCTCCAGCTCCTCCAGTATCCGGTCGCGCTGCCTCATCCTCGGGATGTCGGTCTCGTGGATCGGGTAGGAATAAAACCGCCCGTCCTGTTCGACGTAGGTCTGCAATTCGAACGGGAACCGTCTGATCTTCACGAACGAATCGAGCCACTTGAAAACCTTGTCGCTGTAGCCGTAGTACACGCGCGGGCCGTAGGTAAAGGGATGGCCGCCATGGAAAAACGTCCGGCAGCCGCCGCCGAGATACTGTTCCTTTTCGAGGATGGTGGTCTGCCACCCTTCTCGCGCCAGCAGGTGCGCAATGGTGGTGCCGGCAAAACCGCCCCCGAGTATTATCGCCTTCTTCATTATTCGCCTCCGTTTAACTGTGCAATGCGGGATGCGCGGCGCTGGATACGGCCTCGCTCCCTAAAATCGAATGGTTCCGGAATCGCGCGCGGGCATGGCCTGACGCCATGAAACAGACAGTCCGATCCTCAGGCAGTCTTGTAACAGGCCCGGCAAATTTCGGGGATTTTTCCTTCCAGATGCGCCTTCCTGAAGGCCGCATATTCCTTGCTGTTCCAGAGTTCGGTAAAACTCTTGCCGCTGTTGCGGCCGATTTCAAAGGCGTCGGGATCGCCGATCATGCAGCAGGGTACCGTGCGCAGGTCGGACGTGATGACCGCGCGCTCGAAGGGCCATCCGCAAAGCGTCGCGGGTGACGCCGTATCGAACTTGTCGTTCACGCTCCAGAAACGCACCTTGATACCCAGCGATTCGCCCTGACAAATGAGCCCGCGCAGACCTTCAGGATCAAGCCGTTCTTCCACCGTCACCGCCCGGTTTTTCTCCGCGAGATCGGCATTGCCCCAGCCATGAAGATTCAGCGAGAAAACGACGTTCTGAAAACCCATCTTGGAGGCAAGCTCGACCAGGGCGGGCAACTTCCGGTAATTCGC
>CAYHTN010000151.1:0-1629 GCA_964359565.1 uncultured Gammaproteobacteria bacterium | reverse complement strand
AACGGCATGGCGATGATGGGGTCGGCGATCGCTTCCGGACCGGATCGCGCGCGTGCCGCCGCGGAACGCGCGATCGCCAGCCCGCTGCTGGAAGATATAGATATGACCGGTGCGCGTGGTGTGCTGGTGAACATCACCTCGTCCAGCAGCCTGAAGCTCAAGGAACTGGAAGAGGTGATGGAGTGCGTCCAGTTCGCCGCCGAAGAAGCCACCGTGATCGTCGGCTCGGTGTTCGACGAAGCCATGGGCGACGAAATGCGCGTCACCGTTGTGGCGACGGGTCTGGGCGCGCCGCTGGCGCGCAAGCAAACCAAGCCGGAAATCGTCTATCAGCACCATGACCTCCAGAAGACCGGCACACATGACGAACCGATGGCCAACGTGAATTACGGCGAACTGGAAACACCGGCGATCATGCGCAGCGGACGCAGGGCAGCGGTGGACGCGATGGAAAAATCCGGCGTGGATACTTATGACATCCCGTCATTTTTGCGTAAGCAGGCGGATTAGATTCAGGTCTGAGGAAAGAGGATGGAAGGCTTTAATACCTGCATGGTTTCATAATGCCATTGCGATTTATCGGCGTAAACCGCAAAAATTGATGTCTTCTGGTTTGCTAATTAGCAGCGAGGGTGCAATATGGAAATCGTCAAAGCGTATGAAGGACGTGAACACTCTGTTGTAAAACATGCGCTGCTGAAAGGTTATATGGAGAAATTGCTGTTTATCATGGGCATGACTGGCATCCGAGAGATTGCTTATGTGGATTGCTTTGCCGGTCCCTATAAGGATGAGAGTTCAGATATTCAAGCAACGTCCATTGCCATTTCTCTCGGCATTCTGAAAAAGGTTCAAGATGCGCTGGCGACACAGGGTAAGCACATTGCAGTACAGGCAATTTATGTTGAGGAAAAGAAAACCAGATATGACCGGCTGAAAGACTATCTGGATAAAAATTGCCCTAGTGGCATTCAGGCGTTTCCAATTCATGGGGATTATGCGGAAAAAACAGATGAGATTTTGCAGCGATGCGGGAATAATAGCTTCGCTTTCTTTTTTATAGATCCACTCGGCTGGACTGATGTGGGCATACCACGGTTAAGTAAATTGCTGCACCGACCGAAATCAGAGTTTCTAATCACATTTATGCACGATCACCTGAACCGCTTTGTTGAAAAAGCCGAACTCAGCCAGCAGGTGCATGCGATGTTGGGTATATTAAATGAAGTGGATTATCAAAAAATTCAGAACTTACCTCCCAAGGATCGGGAGGAGTTTATCGTTCAGAAATATCGCGAACAGATTAGAGATGCGATGGGGCCGGATGGCGCACGAAGGTCACGCACTTACTCTGCAGTTGTCAAAGACAAGGACAAGGAACGCACCAAATATCACTTGGTATATGGCACGCGCCATTGGAAAGGAATCATTGAATTCGCATCGCAATCGGACAAGGCTGAGCTTATTCAACGCGTGGTGCGTATCCAGGTAAAACAGAACGCCGATCCTAACCGCTCACTGTTCCAGCCGGAGGAAGAAGCGGAACATTTGGATGATGCAAGGGTCGACCTAGGTGAGGTCAAGCATTACTGGTTAGAGGAATTAAGCGGCAAACCAGTGTCCTTCGAT
>CAYHTN010000150.1:0-1639 GCA_964359565.1 uncultured Gammaproteobacteria bacterium | reverse complement strand
CCTCTTGAGGCAATGGAGCTCGTCAAACAAACTTCAAAAACAAAATTTGATTCGACCATCGAAGTACACCTGAATCTCGGTATCGATGTGAAAAAGGGTGATCAACAAGTTCGTGCGACGATTCTTTTTCCTCACTCGATCGGAAAGTCCAAAAAGGTTGTTGCCTTCGTTGCAGCCGACCGCGAAAAGGATGCAAAAGAAGCTGGAGCCGACGTCGTCGGCGGTGAAGACCTTATCAATGAGATTGCCAAGGCTGGAAAGATTGATTGCGATATCACGGTTGCAACTCCTGATATGATGCCTAAGCTCGCGAAAGTCGCAAAAATTCTTGGTCCTGCTGGGCTCATGCCAAATCCAAAGACAGAAACAGTTGGTCCAAATATCAAAAAAATCATTGAGGAAATCAAGAAAGGAAAAGTGGCCTTTAAAAACGATGCGACCGCCAATATCCATCAAGCGATCGGCAAGGCTTCTATGGAAGCCAAGGCCCTAAGCGAGAACTTCACCACTTTTGTTGAAGCCGTTAAAAAAACGAAGCCCGCCTCTTCGAAAGGAGTGTTCTTCAAGAGCATTACCATCACATCGACCATGGGACCAGCCGTCCGTGTAGACGCCTCAAGTTTCGCCAGTTAAAGAAACTATATCAATAAAACAATCCCCCGAGCATCGTGCGTGGGGGGATTGTTTTATTCAATACTGACCTCGATATGATCTTGGAGCGAAGGAAGTTTCGTGAGCCAACGCGGACGAGTCATGACATTGACTTGTTCGACTCCATCTAGAGCCTTAATGATATTTGTCACTTCTTCTTTTGTCTTTCCGGCCAAAGCAGACTTCTGAAGTGCGGGGGTGTTTGGGGTAATGCGGTAACCCGCGTTCGCTCTGACACGAATGGTCGCCGTTTCATTCCGCGGGTCGACGGACTCAACACTATAGGTAACTTCTTGATTATCAAAGGGAATCAATTCACGATCCGAAGGAACTTTTTCTTTTAACTTCCCACGCACCAAGACGAGCATGTCATCTTTGGGATAATAGACTGCTGTAATCGCTACTTTAACGGAGGCAACGAAGCTATCGGCTGTGGATCCGGGTAAGGTTTTCGTTTCTTCGGTGACAAAATAGACCGGTTCATAGGAGCCCAGATCGCCGACATTGGCAGCAAGGTTCTGTTTGAGCTGATTAAGAACCTGATCCCGTACCTGGGCAAAAGCGGCTTGAATTTCTTCTGACTGAGGAGCCTGTGCCGTTCGTGGCCGTAGAGAGGTCACGGGGCGTGGAGTTGGTGTTGGGACGACAGGAGTAACAGAGGAAGCCGTGGAAATTGCGAAGGGACTATCAGAGATAGCGAAAATAAACTTTTGTAAATCTGCAAACAATCCAGGAATAGTGAACTTCGTCGCACCGATAGCGAATTCACTCCCCGATTTATCAGCGTATACCTCAACAGTGACCTCGCTACCTGCCGGGATCGTGATGCGACGATCAATACGGTAGAGTTTGCCATCTTCGGTAAGCAAGCGCGTTGTACGAACTAATGTCTGTGGTTTTGAATACTGATTCACAACCCGGACCGTCCCACGAGCCATGCCGTTACCAGGAAGAGAAGTGGGCGTTGAGGTGGCTGTCGATGAAACAG
>CAYHTN010000149.1:0-1642 GCA_964359565.1 uncultured Gammaproteobacteria bacterium | reverse complement strand
AACGGAGAATTACTCCCCACGATATGTGGAATTTTGCATCACAGAACAGTAGGCCAACTCTCCAACTAAAAATAATAAAATTGTTCTTGACAATAGAACTATTGTTCTATAATGAGTGACTCATATATAATAAAGAAAGGATTAAAATATATGCATAACGCGGCAACGGTTTCTTCAAGGTTGACAAGACAGGTCCGATTGGCAACCTATGGAACATGTTACAAACCACCGTTTCTTAAACGCTTCCGGCATTTTATAGAGGCAACAGACTGGGATAAAAGATTTTTTTGCAATCACTGGATCGACCAGATATGCATCGGCATCATGATCGCATCCGTTTTCTGCTTTATCCCGTTATTGATTCACGTTTTTACTAAATAAATCATCGTAAACTCATAGATTGATGTTCTCTGAGAAAGTCGATCCAGTGTCCCATCGAAAACAAAGGATTTCCATCATTGATGTAACCTCCTCATATATGATATGGTGACGCCGAATGAAAAATGACCAGAGGGGGACAACAATATGCATGGATACAACGGTCGGATTCTGCGTGTAAACCTTTCGGAAGGCAAAATTACCATTGATCAGCCGCCTGATGATTACTATGAGCGTTACCTCGGTGGAAGAGGTTTTATCGTAACAACCTTACTGAAAGAGGTCCCGGCGGGTATCGACCCCCTGGGTGCTCAGAACAAATTAGTTTTCGCGTTAGGGCAATTAACGGGTATGCCATTCCCCGGCGCCGGTCGCAACAGTGTGGGGGCAAAGTCACCTTTGACCGGCGGCTATGGTGAGTCTGAGGCAGGCGGATTCTGGGGGGCGGAACTGAAAAAAGCCGGTTTTGATGCCATCATTATTGAGGGCCAGGCTGCTACCCCGGTTTATCTGTGGATTCAGGACGGACAGGCAGAGCTCCGGGATGCCGGACATTTGTGGGGCCGGGAAGTGGCCCAAACCCATTTCGAGATTCAAAAAGAACTGGCAGACAAGCTGGTCCGGACGGTTATTATCGGAGAAGGGGGCGAGAGGTTAGTGCGCTTTGCCGCTATTGCCCATGATATCAGTCATTACGCCGGGCGGACGGGGATGGGGGCGGTGATGGGCTCAAAAAAATTAAAGGCCATTGCGGTGCGGGGCAGGAATGTTCCGTCCATGGCGGATCCAGGTCGCATTCATGACCTGGCCCACTGGATGGCCAAGAATTTCAAAGAGGAGACGAAATCGTGGAAATACGGAACGGGCGACAATATAGCGGCAAACATTTTGACCGGTAATACCCCGGTTTTGAATTTTCAGGATGGCTTTTTTGACGACGCGGAAAAACTTTCCGCTAAAGTAATCTGCGACGAATTCGGAGTGGGAATGCATTCGTGTTATGCATGTCCCGTAAGGTGCAAAAAAAGGGTTAAGATCGATGAACCCTGGGCGGTAGACCCCATCTATGGGGGACCGGAATACGAAACCATGGCAGCCTTCGGTCCTAATTGCGGCGTCTCGGATGTCAAGGCCGTCTGTAAGGCCCACGATCTGTGCAACCGCTATGGCATTGACACCATATCCGCCGGAGTGACCATTTACTTCGCCATGGAATGTTTTGAGCGAGGCATCATCACTGCTCAGGATACAGGAGGATATGATT
>CAYHTN010000148.1:0-1655 GCA_964359565.1 uncultured Gammaproteobacteria bacterium | reverse complement strand
CCGGAGGCACTCGCAATGGGTATTCCCGTCATCTTGACTGATGTGGGACCGGTTCCCGAATTAATGCCGGAGATCGGTAAACACGCCTTGGTGATACCGGTAGAAGATATCTCCAATCATCTTGCGGATGCTCTTACGCGCGTTGCGGCTATGAGTCTGACTGAACGAAAACAGTGGGGAGCCGAGGCACGCGCGTATGCGGAACGGTTTAGCTGGGAGCGCGCCACGGCAGTCGCGAGCGATGCCTTCAAGAGCGCAGTAGTGTAGTACAACATGCTTTGTTGCGGTAACCCAGTGCGCTTGCTACACGTAGCGCTGGTATACTCCTGAGTATGTGTGGGATTAATGGCATAGCGGGAAAGAATGCAGAGGCGTATACTGGCGCCCTTGTGCGGTCGTTGCCAACGCTTGCAAAGCGGGGGCCAGACAGTCAGGCACACCTCATACTTGATGGCGCAGTGCTTGGTCATACGCGTCTCTCGATAATCGACCTTGCGACCGGCAATCAGCCGATGAAAGATGAGCGCGCGGTAATCACATTCAACGGCGAGATATTCAACTATAAAGAGTTGCGCAGAGACCTTGAGAAAAAAGGACACCGTTTCTCTACCACTTCCGATACCGAAGTTATTCTGAAAGCGTATAGCGAGTACGGCGATCGGTGTCCCGAATATTTAGACGGACAATTTGCATTTGCGATTTGGGATACCGTGCGCAAGCGTCTTTTCATGGCACGCGATCGGTTCGGTGAAAAGCCATTTTTTTATAGTCAGCGCGACGGCGTCTTTATTTTCGCTTCAGAAATTAAAGCACTGATTGCGACGGGTCTGGTGAATACTGAGCTCGACCGTACATCTCTCGATAACTACCTCGCACTCTATTTCATTCCTCCATGGCGGAGCATATACCGCGACATCACCCCGCTCCCTCCCGCGCACCGTGCCGTGTTTGAAAATGGAACGCTGACCATCGAGAAGTATTGGTCGCTCAAGTGTTCTACTGTCGCGCTCTCGTTTGACGACGCCGCTTCGCACGTGCGCGATATGCTCTCGGCATCAGTCAAAAGCCGCATGATTGCGGATGTTGAAGTAGGTGTGTTTCTTTCAGGCGGAATTGATTCAAGTATTGTTACTGCACTCGCACGCACGCACACCTCAACCTCGCTGAAATCGTTTTCGGCAGGCTTTGACGAGTATAGAAATGAATTGCCCTATGCGCGTGAAGTGGCGGAGCGTGTGGGTACCGACCATTACGAACGCAATATATCGGTGTCGCTTGAAGATATCCGCGCGGTCACGCGCTATTACGATGAACCGCTTGGCGATTCCTCAAATGTACCGACCGCGCTCATCGCACAACTGGCGCGCGAGAAAGTGCCAGTAGCTCTTTCCGGAGACGGAGGAGATGAGCTCTTTTTCGGGTATGGCCACTACCGCGCACACTGGCATTTGCCCACCTATAAG
Organism: uncultured Gammaproteobacteria bacterium; assembly: GCA_964359565.1. Lineage (GTDB taxonomy): Bacteria > Patescibacteriota > Patescibacteriia > 2-12-FULL-60-25 > 2-12-FULL-60-25 > JAGOTP01. Next base: position 192 of record CAYHTN010000148.1, on the reverse strand, counting down.
AAGATAGTCGCGCAGATACTCGGCTACACTCCTGACCGGCTCTTTATACGTAGTCACCTCAATATGTTCTCAGTAGGTGAGAGACAGCGACTCTGGAAAGAAGGGGAAGCCATTGAGCGCGATCTTACGGCACGCATCGATCTTGGGGAGGCGGAAACACCCCTCCAGCGCCTCAATCTTTTGGACTTCTAT
>CAYHTN010000147.1:0-1661 GCA_964359565.1 uncultured Gammaproteobacteria bacterium | reverse complement strand
AAACGGCCTGCGGCGCCCTGATCGGCCACATCACGAACGCCGACCGGAAGAACTTCCAGCCGATGAACGTAACCTTCGGTCTCTTCCCGCCGCTGCCCGGGAGGATCTCCAGGGAAGACCGGGGCCAAATCTACGCCCGACGAGCTCTTGCGGCACTCGCATCATGGCAGGATCATTAACCGAACACCTTATTCGGGCAGCAGCCCAGTCACCGAGAAAAAAGAAGAAGATTTTGTGGCATCGCTATATTCTTCCTTGGCAGCGGCAGAATGGCTATTAAACCAGACTGAACGTTTTAGCTCTATGCCATTGATGTTCATAGCCTAACTGCAGCGCTCAACACGGCCGCTCCTCGCCGGTTAGCGCGAATGTTACACTCTTCAATCCGAAATCAATGGTGCCTCAAAAATCTCACCCTCACGCCTTGTAGATACCGTCTGCGATTTAGCCGGCGGCACGATCTTGAAAAATCAGTAATTGGATTTTTTGTTTAGTCCTTCCTGTTATTCACAAACCGTCAACCACTTCGAAGATGCATGATTACAATTCGTTATCATTGATGTTATTTCCTCAATAATTATGATATGGGTAGCAGGAAAAGGGATGTTTGGTTCTCTGAAGATCAAGAGCCAACGGATGCATGGTTGAAATAATTTGGCGTGGCCGGCAAACCAGACGGTTAAAGGAGAAAACAAACATCAACCTAACTATCGGAAGAAACCGGTCTACTCGACTCAACAACAAGTGAATACTCATTAAATGGAGCCATATATATGGAACAATCCTTTTTCCCTGACCAGAAAGACCTATATTGTCCGGATCTTCCCACCAGGCCGCTGTCGGGAGATGTAAAAATTCTGGTAACCGGCGCCTCCGGATACATAGGGGGGAGGCTCGTCCATGAACTGCGTGCACGGGGCTATCATGTGCGGGTGATGGTGCGAGATAATGCCTTGCATTACCAGAACCTATGGCCGGACGCTGAGGTGGTCATTGCCGATGCGCTTAAATATGAAACTCTGGGAAATGCCCTCAATGACATACACACGGCGTTTTATCTGATACATTCTCTACGCCTTGGAACGCAGGTTTTTCATGATGCTGACAACCATGCCGCACATAATTTCATGCGTGCTGCCAAGGGAAAAAACGTAAAACGAATCATCTATCTCGGAGGGTTGGGAGACGTTACGACCAAACTGTCCGAACACCTGTACAGCAGGATCCAGGTGGCGGAGGAACTCAAAAAAGGGACTGTCCCGGTCACCGTCCTCAGGGCTGCAATCATCATTGGCTCGGGAAGCGCCTCCTATGAAATTATCAAACACCTCGTAAAAAAGATTCCTGTCATTAATGTGCCCAAGTGGGCCAACACCCGTTGCCAGCCGATTGCCATCCGCGATGTTATCAAGTACTTGGTCGGATGTCTGGAGACGCCGACAACATCGGGTAAATCATTCGACATCGGTGGAAAAAATATTTTAACCTACCGGCAGATGATGGAAATGTTTGCTGTAGTAATGAGCAAAAACCGAATATTTGCCAGTCTTCCATTTTCCAACCTGCGTTTCTACTCATATATTGCAAGCCTGATTACTCCTGTTCCTGCCCCGATTATCCATTCTCTCATTGAAGGATTAAAAAATGAAGTAATCTGTCAA
>CAYHTN010000146.1:0-1667 GCA_964359565.1 uncultured Gammaproteobacteria bacterium | reverse complement strand
CCGAAGATTTCTTTGGCGAGCATCTTTTTCTGAAAAAGATCTGAATCCAATACGATTTTTTTCAGATTTTCCGCACGATTTAGCCACTTCTCCATAGGTTCGAGCCAAGCGTTTGCGGTATGTTCCAAACGAGCGCGTTTTTCCTCAAGTGACTTCTTCTGACTAAGAAGATCCGCCTTCTTTTGAAGATAGGCTTCTCGTTCAATATCCTGAGCTAAATACCCATCAAGAAGGCGTTCAATCCTTGTCCGTAGGTCGTAAATAGCCCGGTCCGTCTCCTCTTGCATTGTTTTTGTGGATATCGCCGCTTCTTTCCGATCTACCTCCAGTCGGCCTCTTAGATCTTGTGCCCACTCTGGAGGTAATGCCATGTTATTTAGCAGGGTCGTGATCTGCTGATCTAGATTCTCTTCTCGAACATACGTTTCGTTGCATGTCATGGTTTTACTTTTCTTCGTGCAACGATAGTAGGTATATCTATGAACATTTCCATTACGTTCTCGCTTTAAATGGTATTCCCCGGTAATCATCATGCCGCACGTTCCACAGGACAGAAGACCGCACAAGGCACGTGGTTCCTTTGTAACGGTATGATGTACGCGGGAACGCCCCTTTAGCACTTCTTGTACTCTATCGAAGAGCTGTTTTGTAATAATAGGTGGGTGCTTGCCTTCGTACAATTCTTTTCCATATCGAAAGAATCCTACATAAAACGGATTGGAAAGAATATACGAAACCCGATCTTTTTTCAGAGGATTGCCGAGAGCGGAACTAATCCCATGTTCTGCTAAAAAGGTGGATACGTCCTCAAAGCGGGAATTGTTTCCTGAGTAGAGCTCAAATGCTTTACGAATGATGATGGATCGCTTGCGATCAACCATAATTTTCTTTGTTCTCACATCATTCAAATATCCGATTGGCGCAAGCCCCGGATATTCGCCTCTTCTTACCTTTTGTCTCATGCCACGCTTTGTGTTTTCTGAAAGAGCATCTACGTAGTATTTACTCTGTCCAAAAGCAATATTCAGCATGAATTTGCCCTGGGGCGTATTTTCAAACCAGAACTGAGGAGATTTGAGTGCGGTCATTTGGCCTCGATCCAGAAGGTAAATGATCCGTCCTCCATCTACTGAGTTACGAGCGAGACGGTCTGGATTCCATGTCACTATTCCCGTTGCTTCCCCTCGTTCAATTCTGTGCATCATGGAATTAAAGATTGGTCTTCCCGGTATCTTGGCAGATTGTTTTTCGACAAATTCTTGAATGATGTTTAGATTTTCCTGTTTTGCAAATAGACGAAGTTCTGCGAGCTGCGCTTCGATACTTAACACTTGCTTATCTTCTACGTCTGTAGACTTGCGAGCGTACAAGAAGAATTTGGTAGGCATATAATAAAGTATTATCGACACGTTAGAGCCTCTCGTCGTTAAGCTTTCAAAATATTTTTTTGATAAATATTCCTCACCTTAACGACGAGAACCTCTACGGTCTCAATCGTAGAATTTTAATCGCCGCCCTGGTGCACTCAACCCAAAAAGACTTCAAAAGCCTATGGATTGTCCAGGGCGGCAATTAAAAAAGTCTTTCCTAGGGTTGAGTGCGTTTCCAATGTATCAAATTGAGATGAGGTTTTCCAGCTTAACGTGGTGACAAAAATCGTATTGGAT
>CAYHTN010000145.1:0-1692 GCA_964359565.1 uncultured Gammaproteobacteria bacterium | reverse complement strand
GCGACGTGGCGAACCCCTTGGTGGTGCAGATCGACTGGCAAATCTGGGCGCTGCTCGGGATCAGCACCACCTCGCTCGTGGCCTCGCCGCTGCTCGCGAACGGCAAGAAGCTCAAGAGGCCCGCAGACGAGAAAGGCGTCATGCGGCTCGCGGGAAAGCCGTTCGGCGAGGATGCGGCCACGGTGGCCGATAACCGGGTCGGCGTGCTGTACCCGAACCAGGACATCTCCGAGGCGCGCTTCACGGACATGTTCGAAGGCGAGGAGTTGGCCGACGCGTCCCTGATCGACCTCGGCAAGGTGCAGATGTTCTTTTTCACCATCGTCGTGGCGGTCGCGTACTCGGCCGAGGTCCTGCATATGGTCGCGGTGGACGACCTCGCAATCGACGCCATCGCCTTGCCCGCGATCCACGAGGGGCTGCTCGCCCTCATGGGCATCAGTCATGCCGGTTATCTCGGAAGCAAGGGCGTCACGCACACACCGTCCACGACCTAACTGCCCATAAAAGTGCGCACCTTGGCCTGATCGTTTGGTTCTCATACATAAGGAGGATACAAAAATGGCGACATATTTTTCCGGGAGGAGAAAGGTAGTCTCATTTCCAATATCCGTTGATGCCAAAAATTCGTCTCTTACATGCTCGATATATGAGCAGTGGGAAGACACGGACTATACGACAACGTCCCGATGCGGGGATGCGGTTGAGTTTGAACTAAAGAAATTGGTTGGTCTGAGTAAAAGAGATATTGCCGCACTAAACGCAGCGGTTGAGGGATCGATTGGAGCAGAAAGTATTGCGCAGATAAAATCAAAGATCGAGACGACCATCCAAAAAGAAGTTAGCTGGAATGTCGAGGTATCGACTTCGAAAAAATTGACATTTGCATCTCCGAAATGTGGCCGGAAGACGATGTTTGTGTATCAACTTATTCGAGATTATGAGTTTGCGTTCCGGGGCCGAAGATGGGGGATGACGAAGAGCTGGGACAGGAAAATCCGGGAACGCACAAATATCCACGACTTCATGTCCGACATCGAGGATTACGACGTCAACTGCAGATGCCCAGAACCCCAAGAACCAAGGAAGTACGATGGAATGATGGCGATAGACATGGGACGCGTGAGTTTGAGAGCGCCCTACTGTAAAACACGCAACGGCATCGAAGTGTATGTGGATAGCACGATATTTAAAATTGACGCAGAGAGGGCACAAACCTCGCTCTTGTTCCCAGTAACTATTCCTTCGAGAGAATTACCGGCAAGAGAATTGCCAGAGATCGCACTTTTTTTGGGTGATATTTCCGAAGATCAGGTCGAGGCTAGTTTTTACGAATATCACGTACTGGAAGATGTAGTTCATATAAAAACGGACGAGCAAAAGGACGAGCCTGCGATGGCATAGCGTAAAACAGGAGCATTTCATCGTCGCCATGAATAAGGAGAAAAACGTGCTCGGGTCTGTCGTGGCGCTCATCTTGCTGGTCGCACTGGCGCTTTGGCTCTTCGACCTGAATCCCTTCTCCTCTGGGACCACGGTGTACTCGGTCTACTGCGGGAAGGACACGGGCGAGGAAGGCAAGTGCATCGACCTCGCGCCGATCACATATGAAGTATTCCCGGGCAGACAGGAGGTCGCCTATTGGACGGACGCCGGATCCCCCGCGACGCTCACGGACTGCACGGTGCGTGA
>CAYHTN010000144.1:0-1749 GCA_964359565.1 uncultured Gammaproteobacteria bacterium | reverse complement strand
AGGAGCCCGTTGAACCATCGTCACCTGCTTCCCCGAGGGAGCGCGGACTTTGCTCGTCGAAATCCAAGCCTTGGTCTCCCCGGCCGGCTACGCTACGCCCGCGAGACGGACGAGTGGGATCGACACAACCCGTCTCAACCTTTTACTTGCCGTTCTCACACGACGCTGTGGCGTACCCTTTGGCGAACAAGATGTCTTTGTAAACGCCGTCGGTGGTGTGCAGGTGAACGACCCTTCGGTCGATCTCGGAATCGCTCTTGCGCTTGCTTCTGCAAAACTGGATCTCCCTATTAAAGAAAACGTCTGTGCCTGGGGTGAAGTCGGTCTCGCCGGAGAACTACGACCGGTTCGTCTAGGAACGCAACGCGTGAAAGAAGCAACAAGACTTGGCTTTACGACCATTCTCGTACCTGCGGGGGGACCAGAACTAAAAGGAGCAGGGATCATTCGCTGTAAGACGCTACGAGAGGCACTGGAGAAGATACGATGATAAAAAGGGAGAATGCGGGCTCAGGGGCTACCCGTTGGACTCCCCATTTCCCTACTCCAAATGCTCGGTCTTTTGCAGCGCCTCAATTGCCTCTCTCCACGTTTTCGCGTGTTCAAGACCCGGATCTTGTTCGAGATATCGCGATGCCTCCTCTGCGGCCAGCGCCATCAGTTTTAAATCCGTTTCTCGAACGGTTTTGAACGCACCGTGACCACTTTGTTGTATTCCCATCAATTGACCACTCCCTCGCAAGCGAAGATCTTCTTCCGCGAGCGCAAAACCATCATTAATGCGCTCTAAAAGCTCGAGACGATGGAGAGACTGTTCTGCATCGGTGAGAAGATAACACGAACTTGCTTTAGTCGACCGACCAACACGACCGCGAAACTGGTGTAGCTGGGCCAATCCAAAACGCTCTGCCCCTTCAATCACCATCACGGTCGCATTTGGAACATCAACGCCAACCTCGATCACCGCCGTAGCAACAAGCACATCCAATTCATGAGCAGCAAAGGCCCGCATCACCTCTTCTTTTTCGGTTGCTTTCAGTCGTCCGTGAACGAGACCAAGGCGAAGACCGAAGAGCGGACCTTGTTCTAGTCGAACTTTTTCTTCTGTGGCCGAACGAACACCGAGCGCGTCGGAAGGATCGACGAGTGGACAAACGACAAAAGCCTGCTCGTTACGTTTAACGGCTTCACGAATGGCCGCATACGCCTGCGCACGCTGATCACCAACACAAAGAAACGTCTTGATCGGTTGTCGACCAGCCGGTTTTTGATGGAGAACAGAAACTTCGAGATCGCCGTAGATCGTGAGCGCAAGTGAGCGTGGGATCGGTGTTGCCGTCATCGAAAGAAAATGGGCCGTATGTGCTCGTGCTCCTCGAGTGGCGGTGAGCTGCTCACGCTGGGCAACGCCAAAACGATGCTGTTCATCCACCACCGCAAGCACTAAATCATCTGGAAGACGGTTGTTATAAAGAAGCGCATGGGTCCCTACGAGTACCAGGTCCCCCTTTTCGATCCGCGCTTGCAGCTCGGCTGGTTTCAGTGTCTCTTCGGTCGTATCAAGATAAAGGGTTCGTTCCGTGCGGGTGACGCACACAAATGAAATATGGAGACCATTAAACATCTTGCGGAAGGTCGCCGCATGTTGACGGGCTAAAATATCCGTCGGCGCAAGGAGAGCGGCAGAATATCCGGCACGTTGCACATGCGCGGCTAAAAAAGCCGCAACGACGGTTTTTCCAGATCCCA
>CAYHTN010000143.1:0-1794 GCA_964359565.1 uncultured Gammaproteobacteria bacterium | reverse complement strand
ATGCCCTTCTCCTCCAGGCCGCCGTAGATCACGGCGCTTGCGCCCGGCGCGCGTAGCGCTGTTGAAACCGGCAGCCCGAGGATCGCGCGGGCGTGCAATTCGAACTCGTTCTGCGCTTGGCTGATCATGGTCACCATGCCGGTATCGTGCGGGCGCGGACTGACTTCGCTGAACCAGACTTGATCGCCCCTCACGAACAACTCGACGCCGAAGATGCCGCGACCACCTAAGTTGTCGGTAACCTTCTTGGCTACTTCGCGCGCCTTTTTAAGCGCCGCTGGGCTCATCGGCTGCGGCTGCCACGATTCGACGTAATCGCCTTTCACCTGCACATGGCCGATGGGCTCGCAGAAGAATGTCTCCGTCTTTCCTGAATCGCCAATGGCGCGCACGGTGAGCAGGGTGATTTCGTAGTCGAACTTGATCATTTCTTCGACGATCACGCGTCCACGATTCACGCGCCCGCCGGCCATGGCGTAGTCCCAAGCTTTTTGCACGTCGTCCGGGTCGTTGATCGTGGATTGGCCCTTGCCCGAGGACGACATCACCGGCTTGACGATGCACGGATAGCCGATGCCACCGTCAATCGCCTGCTTCATCTCGTTCACGCTCTCGGCAAAGGCGTAACGCGAAGTCGGCAGGTCCAGTTCTTCAGCCGCGAGCCGGCGGATGCCCTCGCGGTTCATCGTCAGTTGCGCGGCGCGCGCGGTCGGGATGACGGTCGCGAGACCATCTTTCTCTATTTGCGCCAGCATGTCGGTGGCGATGGCCTCGATTTCCGGAACGATGATATGCGGGCGTTCCTTTTCCACCAGCGCCCGCAGCGCAGCGCCATCGGCCATGTTGATGACATGCGCCCGGTGCGCCACCTGATGCCCCGGGGCGTTGGCGTAGCGGTCCACGGCAATAACTTCGACGCCGAAACGCTGCAACGCAATGATGACTTCCTTGCCCAGTTCTCCGCTGCCCAGCAACATCACGCGTGTCGCGCCCGGGCTCAGTGGCGTGCCGATTTTCATACAGCGCTCTCCATTGTTTTTCTTAACCGAAATGATCGTGTCCGGTTGCTTTGGGTGTATACGGTTTCCCACCAGCGTCGACGATACGCAAACCGGAGTCGGCCTCGATAACGCCGATCTCGGATATTGCCGGGAACCGGTGCTTTATTTTTTCCAGCGCCGCCAGGTTTGCTGGCGGCACGGTGAAGCATAATTCGTAGTCGTCGCCATTGGCCAGCGCCACGTCCCAACCGACCCCGGCAAGATGGGTACGATAGGCTTGCGACAACGGCAGTTGGGCCAGCTCCAGGCGCGCGCCCACGCGACTCATTTCGAGAATATGCCCCAGGTCGGCAACAAGGCCGTCGGAAATATCAACCGCACTCGAAGCGATGCCGCGCAACGCCAGTCCTTCCTCGACGCGTGGCGCTGGCCGGTCCATGCGTTCAACACATGATGGCAACTCGGCAGCGGAGAGTTTCAATTGACCTTGCCGATGGCGCAATGCCAACCCGGCGTCGCCCAACGGGCCGGTCACAAAGATGCGATCGCCGGGTTTCGCCCCGGCGCGCGTTAGCGCCTGTCCCGCCGGGACGAAGCCGTGTGCCTCGATGGCGATGACGATTTTCGGCGCGCGCGAAGTATCGCCGCCGACGAGTTGAACGCGATAACGCTGCGCCAGCTCGAACAGGCCGGTACTGAAGCCCGTAAGCCAGGATTCATCGGCGGCAGGCAAAGCGAGGTTCAGCAGGAACCACGCCGGCTCCGCACCCATGGCGGCGAGGTCGCTTAAATT
>CAYHTN010000142.1:0-1836 GCA_964359565.1 uncultured Gammaproteobacteria bacterium | reverse complement strand
CCTGCGAAGTAAGACTCGCAGCCATAGCGTTTACGTTATCCGTCAAATCCTTCCAGATGCCTGCGACCCCCTTGATGACTGCCTGTCCACCGAGTTTTCCCTCCATACCCACTTCCCTTGCCACACGGGTAACCTCAGCCGCAAAGGTGTTGAGCTGGTCCACCATTCTGTTGATGGTGTCTTTCAACTGGAGGATTTCGCCCTTCGCTTCAACGGTGATCTTCTGTGAGAGGTCGCCATTTGCAACCGCCGTCGTTACCAGTGCGATATTTCTCACCTGGCCGGTCAGGTTGGCGGCCATCAGGTTTACATTGTCCGTCAAATCCTTCCATGTGCCGGATACACCCTTTACCACTGCCTGACCTCCCAGCTTTCCTTCTGTGCCCACTTCCTTAGCCACACGGGTGACTTCTGCCGCAAAGGCGTTGAGCTGGTCCACCATGACGTTGATGGTATTTTTCAACTCCTGGATTTCCCCTTTCGCCTCGACGGTAATCTTTTTAGAGAGGTTGCCTTCTGCCACTGCGGTAGTCACCTGTGCAATATTTCGCACCTGTCCTGTCAGGTTTGCAGCCATTGAGTTCACATTATCGGTAAGGTCCTTCCAGACACCAGCAACGTCTTTGACTTCTGCCTGACCTCCCAGTTTTCCTTCTGTACCCACTTCCCTTGCCACACGGGTGACTTCTGCCGCAAATCCATTGAGCTGGTCCACCATCTTGTTTATGGTATCTTTTAACTGGAGGACTTCACCCTTTGCCTCAGCCGTAATCTTCTGTGAAAGATCGCCCATTGCAACTGCCGTAGTTACCTGCGCTATGTTTCTGACCTGAGCGGTTAGGTTAGCTGCCATTTTATTTACATTTTCCGTAAGGTCTTTCCATGTGCCAGAGACGCCCTTGACCTCAGCCTGTCCTCCCAGTTTACCATCAGTTCCCACTTCTCTTGCCACACGGGTAACTTCTGCCGCAAATGCATTGAGCTGATCCACCATCCGGTTGATTACGTCTTTGATCTGGAGGATTTCTCCTTTGACTTCCACGGCAATCTTCTGTGTCAGGTCTCCATTTGCTATTGCCGTTGCCACCTTCGAAACATCCCGTAGCTGCACAGTCAGATTGCTTGCCATCGCATTGACATTATCCGTCAGGTCCTTCCAGACGCCAGCGACTCCCTTGACCATTGCCTGACCTCCCAGTTTACCGTCTGTGCCCACTTCCTTTGCCACACGGGTGACTTCTGCCGCAAAGGCGTTTAACTGGTCCACCATGATGTTGATGGTATTCTTTAACTCCAGAATCTCTCCCTTTGCTTCCACCGTAATTTTTTTCGAAAGGTCGCCCTCGGCTACAGAAGTAGTCACCAGGGCGATGTTTCGCACCTGTCCGGTCAGGTTGGCAGCCATTGAGTTCACATTATCCGTCAGGTCTTTCCAGACACCGGCAACCCCTTTGACAACGGCCTGACCTCCCAGTTTACCGTCTGTGCCCACTTCTCTTGCCACACGGGTGACTTCTGCTGCAAATGCGTTAAGCTGGTCCACCATGATATTAATGGTATTTTTAAGTTCAAAGATTTCACCTTTTGCCTCAACAGTAATTTTCTTTGACAGGTTACCCTCCGCAACCGCGGTGGTTACCTCTGCTATATTTCTTACCTGTAAGGTAAGACCGCTTGCCATCGCATTAACATTATCGGTGAGATTTTTCCATGTCCCTGCTACACCCGGAACCTCAGCCTGACCTCCCAGTTTTCCGTCTGTTCCCACTTCCTTTGCCACACGGGTGACTTCTGCCGCAAAGGCGTTGAGCTGATCCACCATGATATTAATGGTAT
>CAYHTN010000141.1:0-1842 GCA_964359565.1 uncultured Gammaproteobacteria bacterium | reverse complement strand
GCCTGGAGCAACTTTTTCAACCGGATATTGATCCTCTTCTTTGATCGGTCCCTTGCCATCAACAGGTTGGCCTAGAACATCAACAACGCGTCCGACGACACCCTTTCCGACGGGAACGCTCAAAACACGACCAGAACCATGGACGGTTTCGCCAACGACGACGGAGTTGACGTTGGTGAGCAACATGGCCCCAATGAGGTCTTGTTGCAAGTTCAAAACCACGCCGACCGCACCATGTTCGAAGACGAGTGTTTCCATGCTCATAGCGCCTGGAAGACCGGCGATCTTCGCGATGCCGTCTCCTACTTCGACCACGCGTCCGATCTCTCCTTCCTTATCTAAATTCGACGCTTGGGCAATCTGCGCTTTAAGCGTTTCGATCATCTGTTGGCCGGCCGTGGGCTGTATTTGGTTCTGGGACATACAAGTGATTAGCTGGTGAGTTCTTTGGTTAAGCGGGTGAGACGCCCTTTCAAGGTGGCATCATAGGACCAGTCATCTGAATCAAGCTTTACTCCTCCTTTTAGTTCTGGATTTACCTGTTCCGTAAAGACAACCGGCATATTGAAACGCCTTTCAAGCGTTTTTTTGAGGGCCGTACGGGACTTTTCTGATAAAGGACGAGCGGTCATGATAATCACCTCTTTGCCCGCGTGAGCACGCTTCAGTAGCCGCGTATACTCTTTCCACCAATCTTCAAATTCTGGAAGTCGGTTGGCCTCCATCAGGCCTTGGACCACATATTCGGTGGCTGGGTGAAGATTTTTAAAAATGGCATGGCCCAGCATCTTTCGCGTCTCTTGCTTGTCGGCCGATTTCATCCAGCGACGAATCTCAGCATCGTGCGCAAAATAACCTACCAATTCATGCAGCTCTCGAAAAACGCGTTCACGGGCAACCTCTTCAGTGGCGGTGAAGGAGCCGAGAGCAAGTTTTGTAAAAAAAGAATCAGCCATACGTCTACGGGGAGCGATCAATCGATTTGATCACACGTTGAATATACGCCTCATCGATATCTTGGTTGATACGTTCTCCTAAGACCTGCTCCGAGACTTGAACGACTAAATGAACGACATCTTTTTTCATCGTTTTCATCATCGTTTGTCGTTCAAGCTCAAGACGCTCTCGGGCGCCTTCGATCTGCTTTTCGATCTCGGCACGCGTCTCGGTCATGGAGCGTTCGTGAACTACCTGCGCATCTTCACGAGCCTTTTCAAGCATCACTTGCACTTCTCCTCGTGCTTCTGCAAGCGCCTGCGCATGCTCAGACGAAGCACGCTTACGAAGGAGTTTTGCTTCTTCGGCATTTTTCAAGCCTGCTTCGATTTTTTCGGTACGAGCGTCCATGATCTTCAAAAGTGGCTTATAGGCAAAACGCCATAAGACCAGTAAGAGGATGGAAAAATTCAGGAGCTGTGCCAAGAAAAGCTCTGCATTGACACCTAGCGAAGCGAGAATGCCTGGTTGTGTAACGACTTCTGTCATAGATTATGGATGAAAGACTCATTAACCACCCGGTAAAAATGATCTATATCACGCAATTCATGGATCTTACCGGGAGGCTCGAGAGCGTTCCTCGCACATGACGCGGAACGCTGTGGAATTACAACGTAAATGCAATAACCAACGCGTAAATCGCGATGGCTTCGGCGAAAGCAGCACCAAGAAGCATCGGGACAAATAATTTGTCGCCAGCTTCTGGGTTACGACCAATAGCTTCCATCGCTTTGGAAACAATCTTCCCGATGGAGTAAGCCGGCATGAGACCGCCGATCGCGATCGTAGCACCTTTTACAATGATAGTGACAATTTAAGCGTCCATAGAAGACTCTGTCTTTTTGA
>CAYHTN010000140.1:0-1848 GCA_964359565.1 uncultured Gammaproteobacteria bacterium | reverse complement strand
GGTTGACGGCGGGCTGACATTTCATCTCTTTTTGACCTCGTTCTGTGCGTCGATCGAGAGCGTCTGTCGCTTCTCTGAGGGATGCAGGTGCAAGGTGAGCGTAACGCATCGTCATGACGATTGTAGAGTGCCCCATGAGCTCCTGTATCGCTCGCATGGGTACACCTTCGGAAACAAGATCCGATGCGAACGTGTGTCGGAGTACATGCCAACCTATATGACGTAGACCTGCTTTCATACAGGCTCGATGAATCGCGTCTCCGGCAATGTGCTGAGATAGGGCAGTTCCATCTTCTCGAGAGAAAACGAGACCGCTACTCCTACGACTCTCATACAGGGCAAAACATGCCTCCTCAGTAAGAGGGAGATAGCGGATCTTGTTGCTTTTAGGCGATCCGATGTGTCCTCGAACAATGGACTGACGCACGGCGACAAGTCTTCTTTGGAAATCTATGGCACTCCAGTCTAGCCCAAATAGTTCCCCTAAACGCATTCCTGTACGGAGTGCAACGATAATCATCTGTTTCCACATGGTTTCATCACATGCGCTGATCAGGCGTGTCGATTCTTCTAGCGACAAGAAGTCGAACGATTGAGGCTGAACCCTTAGCGGCTTGATCTTGGGCTTATGTTCTAGCTGCTCCCACTCAGTCGCACATCCTAGGCAACGTGAGAGGATGCAGAGGACGTTGTTGATAGATTTAGCACTTAGTCCCGACTGTATTTTTTCTTGCTTGAACCGTTCAATGTCTGACACGCCAATGTTCTTGAGAGGCATGTCAGCAAACCAGGGGATAAGGTGCTTATCTAGCGCGATTCGCTTATTGCGCTGTTCGGAAGGTTTGTTGTTGGGTATCGCGTACGTTTTATACCAACCCGCTGAGAATTCTCGGAAGGTCTGCGGCTTGGTGAAGGTCGTCTCTAGGAGCTCTCCACGGGCTAGCTTCTGTCTGAGCACTGCTTCGTACTCCAGCGCCCCGAGTTTGGAGTTCTCGGGGCTTCTGTAGCGATATCGCCTCTGACGTATCTGGAAGTCTACCCACCAGCTTCCCTTAATCTTTCGGACGGCCATAGTCCGAAGGATCGCTACGATGTTGTGCAAGGTATTCAAGAACATCTTTTTTCTTGAACAGTACTTTGCGACATGCGCGATAAACAGGAATGGTGCGTTTTGCTATGAGTCTATATATGCTGATCGGCGCGACACGGAGAATTCCGGCAACCTCTTTAAGGTTTAGGAACTCCAAGTCAGCGTCAGGCGCGATACTGATTGTTTCTGTCATAATCTTTTGTTGTCGAAGAGCGTCGACCGATTGTGAGGGTAAAGACATAGTAGATTAGATAATGAATGATAGGAAGTGATTAGTAGGATTCTCTTTAAAATGGAGCTTCTGAGTTTTTTATGTCCGTTAGAAATGTCTTGTATTTTGGTTTCAATGAATAACCCTTCGCATTTTTCGCAATCTTAGGATCATTGATTTCCTCAACGTCTAGAAGGCCGAGCGTGAGAAGTTCTTTCAGGTCTCTGCCCACGGTTTTATGGCTCTTATCAATTCGCTCAGCTATTTCACGGACAAGAAGCTTATTATCCTTCAGCAGCTCGGCGACCACGATCGCTCGATCAACTGGCATACTGGAAAGGATGATCGGCCTCAGAAACTCCTGTTCCTCCTTAGTCACCATCGTTCTCCCTCGAATAGCGGCAAATGTCCTCCCAAGCGACTGTAGTTGGTTGAGTATTCGCCACGGCTGTTCTATTTGAGGGTCCGAGACTTCGTAATAAGTGATCTTTTCATCTGATTCATTCTGAAATGTGGCGGATCGAGTAATTGTTGTGCCACGAGCACG
>CAYHTN010000139.1:0-1893 GCA_964359565.1 uncultured Gammaproteobacteria bacterium | reverse complement strand
GGGTCGGAGCGAAATATTTGGCAAGGGAGGATGCCAGAGTGGTTGCGCTCCTGGGATCAGGGGGGCAGGCAGAGACAGCCGCCTGGGCACTGGCAGCAGTGCGTCCTATAAATTGCATCCAGGTCTTTTCACCTTCTAAAGAGCATCGGGAGGCATTTTCAAGAAAGGTTGCTGCGACATTGGGTATTGACGTCATAACGAAAGAAACCGAGGAGAAGGCGATCGAAGGAGCAGACATTATTGCGGTTGCTACGGACTCCCATGGACCTGTAGTGAAGGAGAAGTGGGTCGGGAAAGGACAACATCTTACGTGCATCTTGCCCTCGGATTTCGATGAGGAAACATGGCAAAAGTGCGACTTTATCATAACCTCGGGCCCGATGGGAGATGAGGGATTTACAACGCGGAGATCGAAGAATGAAAAGCTAAATTCCATCTTCAGTTCCAAGGACTATAACAAGACAGAGGGTGAACGGTCTAAGCGCTACCAGGATAAGATTTATAGTTTGTCTGACATGCTGCTGGGCAAGGGACCCAGGAGAACAAGCCCTGACCAGATCACCTTGATGAATAAAAATTGGGGACTCGGGATAGAATTTGCGTCAGTCGGCAAGCTGGTTTATGACCGGGCTCGTGCAGCCGGGATTGGAAAAGAACTGCCGACGGAATGGTTTTCCCAGACATCGCGTCCTTGAGGTATATTCAAGGACATGCACCAATGCAATTGCCCATCACGCGGGGCTTACCCTCCCCGCCTACCAGCTGTGGCAGGCATGGCTGCTTAACATGTACAGTAAGGAGGTAAATATCATGAAGAAATCTGCTTTATATTGTTCTTTGATATGCGGTCTGTTTTCCCTGCTGGTTGCAGCGGATAAGCTTTTTGCGGCGCCCTACTATCAAGGTAAGGTAATAACAATGATTGTAGGTTTTGCTCCGGGAGGGGGCTATGACCGCATGACCCGACTGCTGGCCAAGCACCTCCCCAAGCATATTCCCGGGAAACCCGTGATTATCGTTCAGAATATGGTAGGCGCAGGCAGCGTCATTGCCGCCAATTACCTGTATAACATAGCCAAGCCGAACGGCCTGACCATCGGCACCTTCAACAGGGCCTTGCCTTTTGCCCAGGTCATAAAATTAGAAGGGATGAAGTTTGATATGACCAAGTTCGCCTGGATAGGCTCTACGGCCACCGAGGCCACCGTATTTTCCATCCGCTCGGAATTGCCTTACAAAACAATCCAGGATTTGATGAAGTCAAAACAAACAATTGCCATGGCTTCTAGCGGCGCAGGGACATCGGATCATCAGTTCTCATTGCTTGCAAAGGAATTACTCGGATTGAATTTGAACATGGTAGTCTATCCTTCAAGCGCCGAGAGTATGCTGGCCATTGAAAAGAAAGAGGCGGACGGACGGTCCGGTTCCTATACCTCCCTTAAGTCTTTTATTGATAGAGGCTTGGTGCGTCCTTTAATGCGGGGGAGGATTCCCGACAAAGGCATCGAGCAGCTTCCCATCAATGAAGACCTCACTACCGATAAGAAAGCTAAAGCAATCATGGCCATGTATTCGGCCGCCGATTTGATCGGGCGTCCCTATGTTGCTCCTCCGGGGACTCCTGCCGACCGCTTGGGAATTTTGCGGAGCGCCTTCGCTAAAGTGGCCAAAGATCCGGCGCTGCTGGCAGAGGCTAAGAGATCAATGATGGAGGTCCAGTATGTTCCGGCGGAAGAGATATTAAAGGTTATAATAAACGTTTTAAATCAGCCGGAAGATGTAAAAAAAGAGTTTGCCAAGTATGTTAAATTTTAATCTGCCTTTTCCCAGGGCGATCTATTGCCGGAAAATTAAGGGACATCCATTTGCTGTACCAAGGTCTGATGGGGT
>CAYHTN010000138.1:0-1901 GCA_964359565.1 uncultured Gammaproteobacteria bacterium | reverse complement strand
TACGATGCAAGAGCCAGGCGTATCCAAGAGGGTTGCCGTCAAGTTCGAGGATATCGAGCGGAAGGTTGCTTAAAAAACCTAAAGTAAATGCAAACAGAATACTGTTATTGCGAGGATGTCCACCTAAAACAATAGGGCTGTTCGGAAAATCCCTTACGAAGAGATATTATTATAGAGCAAAGTGTCTCTTTGCTTTACGGGTTTTATATAAAAATCAATTTTTGAGATGATGTTATATAAAATTAGGAACGGACATCAACATGACGAAAAACCCAGCCACATTGAAGTTTCGCCGAACAGACTGCATCGGCTCTGCAGGTGCCGAAGAGGACGATGAGTTTCTCGCGTCATGCTTTGTAGATACTGGTGATCTAGCTCTGCTCGAAAATCTTTCTGACAACCGGCTCGTTGTGCTTGGTCGTACTGGTACTGGCAAGACAGCTTTGCTTCGACAACTGACACGTGCGCGTTCCGATCGTGTCATAGAGGTTAACCCCCAAAATCTCGCTCTTACGTACATCGCAAATTCCACAATATTGAACTTTTTTGCATCACTCGGCGTTAACCTTGATCCATTCTTTACGTTACTTTGGCGCCATGTGTTCACTGTTGAAATTCTAAGTCGTCACTTTCAACAGCATGTCTCCTCGGATTCGCGAAATTTATTCGATTGGCTTCGCAGCCTCTTTACGGGGAACTCGAGACAGGAACGCGAGATGTCCCAGGCAGTAAAGTACCTTGAGGAGTGGGGAAAAACTTTTTGGCAAGAAACGGAGTTCCGTGTCAAAGAGATAACACATACATTGGAGACAGAACTCAACAAACAACTGAAAGCAGGCATCGGCAATAAATTTGCTAACCTCTCCGGCAACTTGCTGACTGTCGACAAACTTAGTTCTGCCGAACGTGCTGAACTGCTTTCGCGAGGTCAAGACATCGTTAGCAAAGCTCAGGTGCGAGACTTGCACCAGGTTGTCAATTTGTTGGACA
The DNA here is from genome assembly GCA_964359565.1 of uncultured Gammaproteobacteria bacterium. Taxonomy (GTDB): domain Bacteria; phylum Patescibacteriota; class Patescibacteriia; order 2-12-FULL-60-25; family 2-12-FULL-60-25; genus JAGOTP01. The sequence continues at coordinate 911 of CAYHTN010000138.1, read as the reverse complement.
CTGTCCTAGAAGACCGGCAAAAACAGTACTATGTGCTAGTCGATGCGCTTGATGAGAATTGGGTTGAGGAACGACTCCGCTATAAACTGATAATGGCATTGATATTGACAGCACGCGATTTCATCAAGGTCAAAAATGCCAAAATCATCCTAGCACTTCGGCGCGACCTGATCGATCGCGTCTTTCGCTTAACACGCGATTCAGGTTTTCAAGAGGAAAAATATCAGTCTTTGTATCTTCCGCTTTCTTGGTCGAAGAACGAGATTTTAGAAGTGCTTGATCGTCGCGTTCGCCATTTAGTATCGCGACGGTACACCAAGGTGCCAGTGTCATACAAGGATCTCTTACCTAGCAAATTCAAAGGGATGCAAATTAAAGACTACATATATTCCCTTGCGAGAAAACCCAGAGATGTCATCGCATTCTTCAATACGTGCATCCTCGCCGCTGCCGATCAACCCAGGCTAACAGAGAAACAGATGGCTAATGCCGAGGGTGAATACTCGCGGTCACGTCTTCGCGCACTTGCGGATGAATGGATCGCTGACTATCCCTTTCTTCTTGAATTTGCACGTATCCTCAATCGGCGCCCGTCTTCCTTCAAATTATCTACTATTTCCAACCGCGAAATGGAGGATTTGTGTCTTAATATAGTTGCGGAAAAACCAGAAGGAAGCGGGATTCTTCACGACTCTGCAAAAATAGTCGTTGATTGTATGTTACCCACTGAAGATTTTAAGTACACTATGTTTCAGATCTTCTACAGAGTTGGTTTGATCGGACTGAAAGTCGCAGCACACGAAGGTGCGTCCTGGTCAGAGGAACTTGCGCAGGCTGTATCCCGGAATCAACTCACAGGAGAAACAAGTGTTGTCGTAAATCCAGCCTACATTAGGGCATTAGGAGTAACG
>CAYHTN010000137.1:0-1911 GCA_964359565.1 uncultured Gammaproteobacteria bacterium | reverse complement strand
TGGTAGCCCCGCTTGAGAATCTCTTCTCGTAAGAAGGCTTCCGCTTTCAGTAGCCAGGGTTCTTGAATGGAAACGCAGCCGCTGGTATATTCGATGGGCGATGGACTGTTTTTCGGCCGGCTGACGATGGCGTCAAATTTCACATAGGCAATTTTATCCGGCGTAAGTCCTTCTGCTTCCAGCTGATCGAGAAGGAGCACGAACCTTTTATAATTATGTTCGGTAAAATTTCCCCCGATGCCGACTCGCACGAGGTCACAGGTAGCTTTAATATTCTTGATAATGGCGGCAAAACTGCCGGCGCCGGTCTTAAAGGGACGCTGAGTGTTATGAATCTCAGCCGGTCCATCCAGGGTGATCTTGACGCTTTTCAGGCCCAGGGGAACCAGTATGCTGGCCGCTTGTCTGGTAAAGAGCGAGCCGTTGGTAACCAGCGTAAAAGAATATACCGCATTCCTGCTTTCGGCAAAAGACTTCGTTGCCTGAGAAATGGATTGAATAAGATCAAGACTGAGGAGGGGTTCTCCGCCGTAAAAATCGATGACAATCGTATCTTGATTTTCTCTGAATTTGTCTTTGATAAAGGCCAGCAAGCGATCCGCCGTGGCTTCGGACATGTAGAGGTTTCCCTTGACGCCTTCTTCAAAACAGTAGGTGCAGGAAAAATTGCAATCAAGGTTGAGAACGGCGATAATGTTAAGGCCTCTATTCTTGGGATTCTGATCATCTAACAGAGAGAGCATGGCCTGTTTTTCAGCATCTCTGTCAGGTACCAGCATTTTTAATTTTTCGAGCTTGGCCTCATCTGATGGAGAAAGCGTTCCCTTCTGCATGGCCTGAAAGGTTTCTCCATCAAGAAAAATTGCGGATGTTTTTTTTGTGGAAAACAGCAGGAGCTGATCGGGGTTATCCCGGCAGGGATATGTTTTTAGATAATAGGAAGGCCGCATATTCATTGGAAGATGTTAATAAACCCCCAAAAGAATAATCATCACCGCCGCAAGCAAACCTATCCGCTCACCCATACCTCTGACGCTGCCAGAGGCTGGAAAAATGCCCCGGAGGATTGAAAAAAGGGCGCCCGATAAGCAGTTGCACCCCTTTTCTCTTTACTATATAGCCGGTATGAACATTGACCCGCAACAAACCGAATCCGTACCTATGAAGGCATCCATATCGATCCCCTCATCGAGGACAACGATTTCTTTTTTGCTCTCTTTTTTTTCTTCTTTCATTTGTTCCTCCCTCCCTCATAAGCGGTTAATAGGTTGCCATGCAAAATAGATTTTATTTCATCACGGCAAGCCTGATCCTCCGGCCATATTTTTTCTATAATAGCTTACAGCATAAAAGGCAAGACTAAAAGGTAATTTTTATTCCGGCTTCGATCCATCGTTCCGGATTCTTACTGTCCACAAAGGTATACTGATTGCCGTTGAAGAGGTTATGTGCCGTCAAGAAGAGTTCCGCGGCATAGTGCTTGGTATCAAGAATTTTCTTCGCCAGGTTCAGATCCCAGATCCAATCGCCGTATTCGGCCTGAAAAGCCCCATCGAGGTCCCACCAGATATAATGCCCGAACAGTTGGGCCTGAAAGGATTTTCGGTCATCATATTTAACGCCGATGTTATAGGTGTACCTGTCTCTGGATTCTGTTTCATTGGAAGACTTTACGGAGACATAGGCAAACCCCGCGGCCACAGAGAGGTTATGAAAGGAAACCGTTTCCGCTTCCAGTTCCAGACCCTGTCGCCGGATGCTGCCTTTATTGACAAACAGATCATTGTATGTGGGGGGGCCCGCTCCACCCGGTTCCCCTATTATTTCATTGTCCAGATCTTGGTAAAAGACCGTGCCCTTTACCCAGTGATAGCGGGCGGCGGCGGATTCTAAACCTGCCTGATAGGACCA
>CAYHTN010000136.1:0-1935 GCA_964359565.1 uncultured Gammaproteobacteria bacterium | reverse complement strand
GCTGCGCTTATCCACCCTACAATTAAATTGGTACATTTAGAATTTCTTTCTCCCTAAGTATTATTTTTCAGTTGGCTTCCAAAACCATAATTCTCGAATAAACTGGAAATAGTAAGCAGCTCCCCAGCGCAGTATCTGCAACTTTCGCTCTCCGCCAATTCTAGGCGGCTCATCACCGGGAATTTCTGCCAGTTTTAGCTTCGCCTTGGCCGCTCTAACTGACAACAGCGGCTCCCAACTGATCTTGGTTCCAAACAGCTTTTCAGGCAATGCATGTGCATCTTCTCGATCAAGTCCCAGTTCGTAGGCCATAGCTTTTCGATAGGCTCGATAGATCACCATCACATCGGTGTAATGGCCTCCATGAAGAAGGTTTACCGTCCGGGTGAACAACCAGTTTCCAAAGCCAGTGACAAAATCATCATCTTCGCTCTTGGCGTCACCCAGATAGCGTGAGGCGATGACCATGTCGTAGCCTTCCTTCATCTTTGCAATCAACTGCGGGATTAGCTCGGGCACCGAATTTCCATCGGGGCTGAAGGTGATGACAACATCCCCAGTCACCAGTGGCCATACTTCGGTATAGGCATGGCGAAATCCCTTCTGCTTCTGCACATAGACCTCGTATCCATTTTCTTTCGACCACTCGATGGTGCCATCAGTAGAACCGCCATCCACGACAATTATTTGATCAACCCAAGCCCGATCAATCTGCGGCATGATTGCCTTCATTCCATTGACTTCATTGAGCGTCATAACCAGGAGGGTTGTTTTCATTATTCGTCCGTTCGTTTCTTAAAAATTCTAGAGGCAAACTTAACCCCGACCAGAAAAGTCACGGCAGCAGAAGCGATAAGGATGCCCCTGACTATTTCATTGACGCCAGATTGCTGGGCAGTAAAGGTTTGAAGCGTATCGCCGATGTAGGCAACCGCAATGGATGGGGGAAGCAGGAAAACAAAGGTTGTCCACAGGAAACCTCTATTCGACAGCGAGGTAAGACCCAGCAGGTAATTTAAGGGGCCTGTCGGAATGATGGGGTTAATTCGTGCAAATGCAACAAACTTCCATCCACCACGATCAAATTCGCTTTGCACCTTTCTCATCCATTGGCTATTAAATTTTTTTGTCAGGGGCTGACCAATCAGCCACCTGGCTGCCGCAAATGAAGCCCACCCACCAAGTGTTACTCCTACAGTAGCGTAAATCCCACCCACCAAGCCGCCCCAAAAAAATCCTGCAGCAAGATTCAGGGGAAGAGATGGCAACGCCGCAAAGACTGATATTGCATAAATCAAAATAAACAACAGTACCGCCCAAACAGGATGACTGTCGCGATATTGCTCAATCACAGCCGGACTGAGGGAACCAGCGCGGTAGTAATCCCAAGCCAGAGATACTAATACAATGAAACCGATAAGCAGAATGACTCGCTTTGGTCCAATATAGCGGCGGATGCCGCGTTTTTTCTTAAAGGATTTCAGTATAAATGACATACGACCAAGTTTAGCTCTTTAAGATTTACGCAGAAGCTTCGGCAGTTAGGCGGCAACCCCATAATGTTTTATTGTACCACTCTCCACTCGAATTGCGATTCGCCAAATTCAAGTATCTCAACAATATAGCTGAGCACCTTATTCAAAAAGAACTAGATTCTGAGTATTTAACTACACGTTTTTCTCAAAATCCTTTTTTTGATTCCTGTTTTTACGATTACGCCAAATAATAAACGCAGCAATTGAGGCAGGCGCAATAAACAACCAAATGGCCAATGTTGCTAAAAGATAGGCCTGGTCGGAAAACGATTCAGCATCCCCCGGTTCCCGGGGAACACACACTCCACCACCAGCATCGACAGTCGTGCTGTATAACTGCAACATAATCTTGGGGAACAAACCCTGCAACCCAGATGCAGGATCAGTTTTTTTCGACAGG
>CAYHTN010000135.1:0-1941 GCA_964359565.1 uncultured Gammaproteobacteria bacterium | reverse complement strand
ATTAATTTTCTATAGGATGGCTCTGGGAGAGTTCGAAAGGAACGAGGGAAATGCTCGGAAAGATTAGCCTGTTTATGAAGTCGGAGCTGAGGGTCCCGGGATGGATGGTCGTCCTGGGGGCTATCATCATGCTGGCCTACGCGGTTGTCGTTACGTTTCTCCTTTTTTCTTTGCATCGTTAGCCGATCGGAGGTGATCGAATGGGTATCGTCGACGGTTACTGCCCCGGGCAAGAGCCCAGGGAGACACCATTTTGGCGATGGCTGGGTGCCGTCGTAGTCGCCATGTTCGTGGCCGGCTGTTGTCTCGTCGCCTGCGGCGTCATCCCGTGGTGATCCGCAGGAGATTTCGGCAAGGGGGAGCAATCCCCCGTTTTTCCCAGATTTTTTTAGAGAAGAAATTTGAGAAAAGCGACACTGTGCTATCATGTGGTGATGGAATACGATTTCCTCTTTAAAATCATTGGGGCGATCGGGCTGGCTCTTATCTCCTACGGCATTGTGCAGAAGCGAAAACCGCAAGACAAGCTGTTTATCGCCGGCGGTATTTGTCTTGAACTCTACAGTCTTTATCTGGGAGACCTTATCTTCATCATTCTGCAACTGGTGTTTATCGCCTCCGCGATCTGGGATTTAAAGAAACTCAAGAGTAATTAACCCCCTTTGGAGTTTTTAAGTTTGTGTTTTGTATTTTACCGAAGGTCTATGCACCACGTCGCCATCATGAAGAAGAGTTGGGGCTTGATTCCGAAGGTTCTTTCAGGAGAAAAGACGATTGAGTCACGATGGTACAAAAACAAGAGCGCGCCGTGGGACCGAATTGCGAAGGGAGACACCGTGTGGTTTAAGAATTCCGGAGAACCTGTCATCGCTCGAGCAAAAGTAGAGAAGGTTTTACAGTTTCAGGATTTTGCTCCCAAGGTAGTACGCGAGATTTACGCCAAGTATGGCGAAGCCATTGGTGTGCCGAAAGAAAAGCACGCCAAGTGGGCGAAGGATAAGATCGTGAACAAGAAGCGCTACTGCATCATCATGTTTCTCACGAATCCCCGTAAGGTTTCGCCTTACCGTATAGACAAAAAAGGTTTCGGTAACGCCGCCGCGTGGCTGTGTGTTGCGGATATTGAAACTCTTTGTCAGTGAAGTTTGGTATCCTAAACCAAAACACAGAATAGCAGCTATGGCTGTTATTCTGTGTTTTGGTCGAAAGAAGCTTGTATTTAATTGAAATACTACGCTCGCTGCGAAAGCTCGCTGCGAGCGCGACGGACTTCCTTGAGTCCATGTGCCCGGGCCACTATGAAATTTAAACAAAACATTGAACGTCGTTAAATAAAAGAGTATGCTACGATCATGAAAAATCTTCCTAAAAAATTAACCCTTGAACTTATCCCAGATCGTGAACTGGGCGGTTTTACTGCGCGCATTCCCGATATTCCTGCACATGGAGAGGGGAAAACGGAAAAAGCGGCGGTGTCTGATTTACAGGAAGCGCTTGCTGGCTATGTGGCTGAATTTGGTATTGAAGATGCCCTCGCTCGTGTGAATGCTCCTGTAAGGCTTGAAGAGGTTACGGTTTCACTCGCTGATTTTGCTCGAGCATAATTTGCATGCCTAAAATACCTCGTGTGACGGGGAAAGAGATGGTTGCCTTCTTAAAACAAGAAGGTTTTGATGTTATTCGCATCCAGGGTAGTCACCATATCTGCCCGTGTTAAAAAATCACTTCGCACGACAGTTCCGGTACATGGCAATGAGGCATTACGCATTGGTACGCTACTCGGTATTCTCCGCGACATTGAGATGTCGCCGCACGATTTCCGGGAACATTTCGGCTAATAATTCCAGACATGAGGAAGCCCGTCGCGGTAGTGCGGCGGACTTCCTAGAGTCCGGGCGCCCGCGACGGGCATGGGTCCATTGCTTACCTGAAGGTGCTAGT
>CAYHTN010000134.1:0-1968 GCA_964359565.1 uncultured Gammaproteobacteria bacterium | reverse complement strand
TGTATAAAAGCCGTAACCAGATATGCCGTGTTAGCTGATGTATTCCTTTTCTTTTCCGACGACAGTCGGTTGTTTTAAAAAATTTCCAAATTTCTTTTCACTATATAACAGCGTACATCAAGTATAAATTGTTTATTTTCCGTTAGCCACCCCACGAAAAAAACTTTCTAACAAGAGATTTTTCATTTATCCGTCTGAAAGAGGTGGTCAAACAACAATCTTTGTAGCTCGGCGAACTCCTTGTCGTGGACAATGAATCCAAAAATGGTATCCGAGAATCCCAACACGGCGACATTGTCACCGTAAATGTAAGTTTCGTTTTTTAATGGCGTCAAACTTTTATTAATCTTCGTCTCTCGCAGTTCACGTTTGTCATATCGTTGCAATAAATCTGCCCCTTTGGTGTCTGCCGATAAAACATAGGCCTTGATCCCTTTTCGCACTCTGGATTGAATAAAATTGTCATGTGCATTTGCGGAAAACACCTTTCGTTCGGCATTTTGATTCGTTATGATTCGTACTTCTGATATATCGCTCGACAAGATATCCTGTGTAATTCGTGTCAAAGAGCTATTCCCAGAAAATGACTGCAAAGCAGTTTTCGCATTATTTGTGCGATAGTTTATTAACAATTCTCCTAAGGTTCTATCGATATCTCGAGCAGTATCTGAAAGTTGCTTCGCGTGTTTTTTAAGAAGATCTTCAATCACGTTTGGTGGACTTGCCCAGATGTGCTTTCTTCCATCGATGACATCCTCTTTTAACAATCCTTCCGCTACAAGCTGCTGAACAGCTAGATAAGCAGAAGAACGATCCATTGATATAGATTTTGCCAAAACACCAATTGAAGATCTTCCGGTATGAAAGCTTTGCAGGTAGATCTTTACTGCATTCTCCGAGAAATCGAGCTGTTTTAAGGCCTGTTCGATGTATTGCATAGATTGTTTTTAAACATATTCAAAATAATCACAATTTTATGGGCTTCTAATCGCATTTGTTGTAGAGTAGTATTCTACAACAAATTGATATGTTTTTGCAAGTTTATAAACAAACCTATATAGTGCACCTGCATTCATAAGAATGCGCTGTCTACACACCTGTGAACTGGAGGTAATGATGAACTACGAACTGCTTCTGAGTGAGGCATCAAATCCGTTGTACGCATCCGAGCAGGAATACCCGTACCCACTGACCTTTCCCGTTCGTGATTCTACGGAGCTTCGTCTCATGGTTCTGGCTCTGGCAACGGGCATTCCCGACGAGGAACTGTTCCGTCAGGGGCCGTTCCTTTGCTGTCAGAGTCCCGACAGCCATATCGGTCCCTTTCGGCATGCCGTCGACTTTCTGGTTCCTGATGGAACTGTCGTTTACGCGGCCGATGAGGGGCGTGTGGAGATTATCAAGACAGATTCCGATCGTTGGGGACCCACGTGTGAGTTCGCCGATGATCTGAACTACGTCACTCTCGCTCACACGACGTGGCGTACTCATCACCATTTCGGACCACCCGAGTATCACTACTGGACGCAGTACTGCCACTTGGCACGGGGATCCGAGCGCGAGTTCGGCATCAATGTTGGAGATTACGTGAGGGCTGGCCAGCCCATTGCTAGAACGGGTAAGACCGGTTGGACCGACCGAGACCATCTGCACTTCCTGGCGTTCATGAGCGATGGTGGACGCGGAAGGTTCGGGTTCATCAGTTTGCGTCCCCGGTTCAAGTGAGAGGACCATACAACTAGTAGGTATTTACCTACTACCATGCCGCCCACCACTAGCCGCCCATCGGCTCATCTGGTGGGCGGCTCTTCTTTTTTAGCGCGTATTATCTCGTATCTTCGAGGTGAAAAGAAATTTGAAAATTTTTTAAAACAATTGGGCGATAGCCCAGAAAAGAAAAGGAATATTTCAGCTAATGGGCGGCGGTATATCCGAAGTGGCTCGAGACGAGCGAAGCTCAGCGACAGA
>CAYHTN010000133.1:0-1988 GCA_964359565.1 uncultured Gammaproteobacteria bacterium | reverse complement strand
ATTCCTTCTTCATCGCTATACCAAACGTGGTATCACGGTGAGATTAAAGAACGGCTTATATGCCTTTAGTGGCGTCGCAATTCCTGAATTCTATATTGCCACCCGGCTTTGCGAACCTTCATATGTGTCGCTTGAAACAGCACTTTCGTTTCACCACTTGATTCCTGAGACGGTTTACACAATTACTTCAATCACAACGCGCCCTCCACGTGAACGATCGGCTCTTGGAAAAGAATATCGATACCACTGCGTACAACCTCGTGCGTTCACAGGATACAAACCGATCGTGCAGGGCGATTTCACTGCGCTCGTGGCGGATCCCGAAAAAGCTCTCGTCGATTATTATTATCTTGTTGCTCGCGGATTACGAAAACCTCTAGATAAGGAGAGGCTGCGAATCAAGGATCTGAAAAGACATCAGATCACCACATACGCCCGCTTGTTCAAAAATAAAAAACTCTTGTCCTTATTGGCAGATTTATTTCCTCCTGAATTATGATCTCACGCGAAACAATCACAGAAGCAGCGACGCGATATCACACTCGTGATTTTAATATCGCGCGCGAATATATTCAGCACATGTTTTTGAATTACCTGTACAAGAAGGCGGATTCAGAGCGGCTGCTGTTCAAGGGCGGAACAGCATTGCGAATCGTGTACAAGAGCCTTCGCTTCTCCGAAGATTTAGACTTTTCTTCATTCGACCTAACTGCCGCACAAATTGAGAGTCTTTTTTTGAGTACTCTTGCCGATCTTGAGCGCTTCGGCCTATCGATTACTCTTCATGAAAAATCTCATGAGACATCTGGCGGCTACTACGGCGAAGCAAAATTCAACATCTACGAACATGCCGTCGCTTTGGAAATCAACGTGAACGCAAAATCCGGAGATTTCGTCGCAGGCGAATACAAACTCATCCATGGCGACTTTGCACCGAATTACGGGTTGCAAATGCTTCCCGAGTCCATATTGGTACAAGAAAAAGTCCAAGCGCTCATGACTCGCAAAAAACCACGTGATTTTTACGATCTGTATTTTATACTCCGAGCTGGCTTGATATCACCCGAACGCAGAGAAGTTTTGCGGGAGGCGCTTCCAATTATCGAAGCAACGGACATCGATTTCCGTCAAGAACTTGAAGTATTCTTGCCACAAGATCACCAAGCGATCATCAGAAACTTTAAACAAAATTTATTGTCAGAAGTCAAACGAAATCTTGGAGCCTAAACTTATCCGCTCAACACTTCGCTACGCTCAGGACAACATTAAAACTCCCTGCTGGAGGAGTTTTAATGTTGTCGGGCTACGCGAGTTTGGTACCAAGATCCATAGGGTCTTTCAAGGGGTTTTCGAGGATTTCAAGTTAGAGTGAATGTAGGTCATATTATATGTATAATTCATGTAAAGTTGACAATTTAGCGTGAATCGTGTATATTTATAGCAGAAATTCACCATAAATATGGCTACTCAAAAAACCACCCAGCTTAAGCTCCAGGCCTTGAAGGCCGAATTCGATACCCTACGTAAGGGTAAAGATTCGCTGTTGGCCATGATTGATGATGCTGAGATCCCGGAGAGCGTCTACAACTCGAACGCCATCGAAAACTCAACGCTCACACTCAAGGAAACGGAGAAGATCCTGCTCGACATGGAAGTCTCTCGAGATGTTTCTTTGCGCGAAGTGTATGAAGCTAAAAATCTTGCACGCGTCATCGGATACATTCGCGGCAAGGCACAGGAGCTCGAACTGAACCAAGAGACGATCCTGCTCCTCCATCAGATGTTGATCGGTGGAATCAAGGATGAGATCGCTGGTCGCTTTCGCAAGAAGGGTGAACATGTCCGCGTGGGCACGTACATCGCACCCGCGCCTGAGCAGATCGAGGGGATGTTGAATGAACTGCTCACGAAATATTCAAGCGACCTGACCTCATTTCTGACGGATAAAATTGCTGCGTTTCATCTTGGATTTGAAACGATTCACCCGT
>CAYHTN010000132.1:0-2018 GCA_964359565.1 uncultured Gammaproteobacteria bacterium | reverse complement strand
GGGCCATCTGGTAGCCGTCGATGCAGGTCATCACGGAAGCCGCCTCTCCCGGGATGTTAACAAGAATGGAGGTAGTGGAACCGCCATACATGGCGCCATAACAGATACCGGACAGCATTATGATGGAGCCGACGGGCGGGGCATGAAAGAGCATGGGTAGGAGAAGCGAGATAGCCGCTGCCGGTCCGAGGCCCGGCAGCACGCCCACCAAGGTTCCCATGAGAACTCCGAAGAAACAATACGCTATGTTGATTGGTTGCAGAAAAATGCTGAAACCGTAGGCTAAGCTATGCAGAGTTTCCATTGTTTCCCTCTGTAATTCACCTTTCAAACCCCAATATCCCCGGAGGGAAATAGACATTGAGAAGACGGCCGAAGATCAGATAGGCCAGCAAGGTTACGATGACGCTCATCCCCGTCAAAATCCACCAGCGTCTCGCCTCGCCTAACCGGAAGAGTGCAAGGACGAGACAAAAAGTGGAAACAATGAACCCAAGGGTGTTCAAAATCATACTCTAAAAAAAAAGGAAACCAAGTGCCAGAGCGATCCGCGGAGAGATCTTGCTCGTTGTTTTGGGAATCTGCCAATCTTGATAAATAAGCAGCAGGGAAAGAAAGGTAAGGATGATCCCCGCGCAAAAGGGAATAAATCCCGATCCGGGCTCTTTTAAAGTGCCCAGTCCCACTTGCCATGATTCCCCTATAACTAAAAGTGAAAGTCCCAAAAAGACGATTCCGCTGCCCATTTTCCGCACAGGCAAATTCTCCTATTTTTTGATGAGATTGGCATCTCTGGCCAGTTGCTCGGTAATCTCCGTTTCTTCTGCAATGAATTTCCGGAAGTCTTCAGGATTTTTGTAATCCATCTCAAAACCAGCCGCCTCTGCCCGATGGATTACCTCAGGGCTCTCAAAGACTTTCTGAAATGTGCGGACTAAAACATCCAGCACCGGTTGCGGCAATCCGGCCGGGGCGAAAACACCGTACCACCCGATAAAATTGACATACGGATATCCGGCCTCGGCTGTGGTCGGCACATCCGGCAGAGCCGGTGATCTCTTACTGGTGGTAATGGAGAGGCCTCTCAGTTTTCCCGCCTTGATGTGCTGGGCCACGGCGGTAAGGGTATTGGCGGCCATGTCCACGTGCCCACCCAGCAGGGCCGTGACGGATTCCGCCCCGCTTTGAAAGGGAACGGAAGTAATCTTGACAACCGTTCTGGCAGTCAAGACCATCTGATTGAAATGACTCGCTGTGCCGATTCCTCCCTGTGCGCTTCTCAACTTATCGGGATTTTTTCTGGCATATTCTATCAAGTCTTTTAGCGTCTTGAACGGCGAATCGCTTCTGACGATGATCAGCGAGGACACATAGCCAAATTCGGCCAGGGGCACCAGATCCGTCGCCGGGTTGTAATGCACAGCTTTTTTATTGATAATCGGCATGGTTGTAATAGGCGCGGCATGAGCAGCGAGCAGGGTATAGCCGTCTTTTCTGGCCTTGGTTACATACGTTGTTCCCTGAATTCCCGTTCCCCCCGCCCGATTGACAACGTTAACGGGAACTTTGAGTACGCGGGCCAATTCTTCGCTGTAGCAGCGGGTAGACAAATCCGTTGCTCCCCCGGGTCCCATGGGGACCACGAGTTCTATGGGGCGACTTGGATATTTTTCTTCGGCCTGAGCGCCTTCAGGATAAAGCAGGAAACTGATTGCCACAACCAACCAAAAAAAGCGATGTCCCTTCATGTCGTAACCTCCTTTGTTTCGTTTTGAAAAGCCTAAAAAAATTGTGTGACCGTATCGATCAACGCCGGTCGCCCCTCTTTTTTAATTACCTGGATGGCCCGTTGGATGGCATCCCGAACCTTGCTGCCATCTTCGATCGGCCCTTCAGCATACCACCGGTAAATGCCATCAGAATGGCATCTTTGGCTTCCCCGTCAACCTTAATCGTTTTATAATATCTTGTATGTTCTCCTACGGGCCCTTCCTCGCCCGTGTCTCCTGGTAGAATGT
>CAYHTN010000131.1:0-2076 GCA_964359565.1 uncultured Gammaproteobacteria bacterium | reverse complement strand
GGCTTTCGTTATCTGGCTTATTCGCTGATTAACTTGAGAAACTCGCTTTGAGCTCTATCCCAAGATATGTTGAACTCGTCCGACTTCTCCGGTATCGAGACGGACTTTAATCCCTCGCGGGTGTACTGGGGCACTCGTTAAAATATCCTTCACGAACCCCTGTGTGATCTTCCCTGTTGGCTGATCTTGCTTTTGGACAATCGCAACCATAAGACCTGGGCGAATGTCACGACGGATAGTGCCATCCATAGAGAGAAAACCTACACCTGAAGAAGCAAACGATCAATCCATGCGATTTTTTCATTCGCTTCAGACGTTTCACGAGCGAACATCTCATAACTTCTACGGAGATCGAGAAGGGAAAGAATGGGATATGACTGTCCATCTACATCGATAGTCCGATGCGGATCCAGATCGACGTGAATATCTCCGAGAGAATAAGAGAAATAAAAAAGAGTCCCTTCTGGCGACCTTAAAACCGTATTTACCGACTGATCCCCCGCGTCCGACTCCCACTCCGTTTGTTTTACTCGTATAAAATCCTTTCCTAAATCCGTATCTTCGTGGGTACAAAGTCGTACCAGTTCAACCGTGCGCGCAGAGAATCCCTCCGCCGTTAATTCTTCAAACGTCACTCCGCCATCTTCCACGAGATCGTGAAGCAGGGCTGCTAAACCCACATCGGGTGAGAGTTTTGGCTCGACCAAATTGCTTTCAATAATTTCTTGTACACAAACCGAATGGAGATAGGCCTGAACATCGGGAAGACCTTTGCGATGACCAGGAATCCATCGTTTGACCAATATATTGGCCTTTTCGTCTAGAACGGCATAATCCTGTACAGACATGAATCATCATTCAGTTGAGAAAACATTAATGCTTCTTTGGTTCCGATGTGAGTTCTTCACGAACAACCGGCTTCGACAGACGCCACCAGACTAAAAGATGACGTCTTTGATAGAGAATAACGGTGAACATCCAGAAGTCCAAGACGAGAAGAAGCCAAAGAAGGAGCTCATCCGAACCTCTACTTACCAGTAATCCTGCGTTCCAACGCACAGATACGATCAGACAAAGATAAAGAACAAGAAGTGAAACAGTTTTTGCAGGATGAAACGGCTTATGTGTCACACTGATATTTCTTCCCAACCAAATCAGGCGTCCAAACCAAACAGGCAAACCAAAAACGAAAACGATGGCGCCTGCGAAAACAGAAATCCCAATAAGAATCGCCCATAGGACCAGCTCTGCATATCCGCCACTTGCTTCCGCGTTCACAAAGAGAGGCAAGCTCGCTCCAAACATCAGAGCACCGATCAGAAAGGATGGATGCTTTATCATATTATGAGCATCATAGCCTAAGCGACCGTTTGTGCAAAAGATCTACAAATCAGATGTCACTCTCCCCTCTTCATGGTACGATCAGAGTATGAAAAAGAACTCTTTTCTCCCCTTTGTTGGGATCCTCTGTTTGATCGGATTAGCTTGGCTTTTATTTGGCTATTTTGGTATTCAAGCACTTTTCACGAATACCGTCGTACAGGAAGAGATCCCTACGCCTTCTCCAGCTACGACCTCAGGAACAACCCCCATCGTAACCCCGCTCGCGACAAGCACATCGAGCACCTCACCAAATTCCCCGACCGTTCCGATTCCTTCCCCCGTGATCCAAGGGATGTTCGAACAAGGCGACTCAACGTATACCATCCAAGGGAAGGCCTCCGTCCTGAAGCAGGGTGACGAGTCTTTACTCGCGCTTACCGATTTTAGCGTGACGAACGGTCCTGATCTCTATGTCTATCTCGTCTCTGCCTCAAGTACAAATAATGCGATTGTAAAAGCAGCCGTCAGGAATGGCTCGTTTGTAGAAGTATCTACCTTAAAAGGCAACCGCGGCAACCAAGTCTATCGCTTACCAAAAGATGTTGTGATCAACGATGATACGGTCGTGACCATTTGGTGTAAGCGCTTTTCACGTCACTTTGGCTCAGCGGGTCTAGAGCGTGTAGACCAATCAGTGTCTTCGACAACTATTGAATAGATATCGTATGCTAGACTCCTATCATATGAATTATA
>CAYHTN010000130.1:0-2084 GCA_964359565.1 uncultured Gammaproteobacteria bacterium | reverse complement strand
TACGAACGGCCGGATGGCTAGATCCCAAATCACGCACAAAAAAGCAACCCCGATCGAACCAAGGATGATCTGAGCCTTCATAGAGAAGGACGTAACGCCGCAGGACGAAGCACAGACACGTAGGTCACTCGATCAAAACGAACAAGCGGGTCAACTGAGGCATTATAAAAGGGATCTTTGGGAGTACGGTTAATCGAATTGATGATTCCAAGGGGCAAATACGGGGGGATCTTCTCTTCGGTTCCGGCCGTTACAATAATTTGATCGTTCGAAAGGTTGATCGAAGAAGGAATATAGGTAAGGGCAGAGGCTCCATTCCCCCGACCTTCTACGACGCCGACCAAGGAGTCTCCATTCATGGTTGCTGCTGCAACTCGACTATCGCTATCTGAAAGAAGTTCGACGCTCGCGACCCTGGTTTCAACCGAGCGAATGCGGCCAATATAAATTCCTTCGCCGGTGACGACGGCCTGGCCAACCTCCACATGATCACTCGCCCCCCGATCGATGGTAAGACGTCCACGCAATGTTCCAAGCTCACGATTAATAACGAGCGCTCCGACCTGGTCGTACCCCGATGTTTGAGCGAACTTTGCTTGGGCTCGTAAGAGCTTATTCTCTGCCTCTAAGGCAAACACTCGCGCTTCTTGAGAAGTGACCAGACGTAACCGTGCTTCACATTGCGCGAACGCTGTTGGGTCTGATGCCAGACTACGGGATGGGAAAAATCCCTCAACCCACTGTGCTCCCTGGGCCGTTTTTCGAAGCACGGGCAAAAGTGCTCGGCGGGTCAGATCCGTAAACGGCTGGAAGACTCCAACGGCTAAAAGAAGGAGCGCGAGCGTCGCAAGACCGGCAAAGAGCAAAAAACGTTTCATGGAACATCAAACCTTAATTCATGGCAGCATGCTCGGTGGCGGGAAAACTCACATCTTCAAGCAGAGCAGGACTTTCAAGCAAGAGACCCGTCCCACGAACAATCGCAGTCAGCGGGTCATCCGCGACACGCACCGGAAGGCCGGTTCCCTTACTAATAGCGAGATCGAGTCCACGCAAAAGGGCCCCGCCACCTGTAAGGATAATCCCTCGTTGATAAATATCAGCAACTAGTTCTGGAGGGGTAATTTCAAGAATAGATTTGATCTGATCGATCATCATTTTGATAGAACGACCAATCGCTTCACGGACCTGGCCATCATGGATCATGATTTCGCGTGGAAGACCACTTAAAAGATCACGACCACGCATGGAGACTTCTAGGCGTTCTGGGACATCGATCGCGGAACCAACCGCAATCTTTATTTCTTCGGCGATGCGTTCCCCCAGCATGAGATTAAAGACATCTCGACCATATTGAACAATATTTCGATTCAATTCATCTCCAGCGATCGGAATGGTTTTTGAGGTAACGACCCCGCGAAGAGAGATAACGGCAATCTCGGTGCTGCCGGCCCCAATATTCACAATCATGTTTCCGGTCGGTGCCGAGATATCGACGCCCGAACCCACGGCCGCTGCGATTGGTTCTTCTACAAGATAGACCTCGCGAGCGCCAGCACCTAGAGCAGCGTCCCCAACCGCCTTTCGTTCTACCTCGGTTACTTCTAAGGGAACAGACATGAGTACTCGTGGACGAGGGATAACGATGGAGGTCTCCGCGTGCACACGATCGAAGAAATACCGAAGCATTTTTTCGGCCACCTCAAAATCGGCAATGATTCCTCGCTGTAAGGGATGGGTGACAAGGATGTGTGGAGGGGTCTTCCCGACCATTGAACGTGCTTGTTCTCCAACCGCAATCACCTGACCATTCCGGCGATTGACGGCCACAACTGAGGATTCGTTGATGACGATCCCTTTATCTCGTTCAAAAACAAGGGTATTTGCGGTACCCAAATCAATTCCTAATTCTTTCGTAAAATGACGAACAAAGGAAGGCCAACGCATAGTCTGAGAAGAGAATGACGGTTCTGCACTTATTCGTCAAAGGAGGTCTATTGAACGCCTTTCTTTGGTTACCGATGTGAAGACTGGACCACCATAAAGGCATACTCGACGCCGCAAGCAATGAGGATCAAAAAGAA
>CAYHTN010000129.1:0-2121 GCA_964359565.1 uncultured Gammaproteobacteria bacterium | reverse complement strand
AGTTTCTGTATCGCGGTCCGAAAGGGCGCCTGCAAGGCGCCCTTTCTTTTTCTCACCATGCGCTCAGGGTAGTGTCTCAGTTTGAGCTTTTGGCGGCTAACCGATGATGTACAATGCCGGTATGCCTAAACGCTCAAGCAAGCGCGACCCGAACCTAACCGCTTTCGATGTCGTAGCCCAAGCCACCGGGGAAGATCAGCCTAAGAAGGCACCACAGGAGCCGGAGAAGAACCCGGCTGCGGCGGCATTAGGGCGGTTGGGAGGGTTAAAGGGCGGGAAGGCCAGGGCAGCAAAACTTAGCAAAAAGCGTCTTACAGAAATCGCCAAGACTGCCGCAAAGGCGCGCTGGAAATCACGTTAACGCTTCTTTTTCCGATACGCTGTGCTGCTTGTTCGCGTATTTGGAACCTGCTCAATTAATTTGTTTTCTTGCATTCGATTGAAAATAGCTTTCATTTGGTAATCCAATCGAATGCTCGTTATGGCTCTTGCTGTCCTATTCTTGATGGTTTCGTTTGACTCCAGGTATTTCATAATTGCTTCTTCGGGAGAAGCGAGCGACTCATGTCGAATGACGACTAACACATCATTGTCACGTTCCTCAATTTGAGGTTCTTTTAGTCCAAGCTCTGCCATTTTTGCAAAGGCAGTGTTTAATCCTTCCCCCACATCCTTGTTTGGCGGATCAGGAAACTTGTTCAGAAGCCGCACGATAGCGCCGTTGCGGGCAAAGCGTTCTTCCAACAGTTTTTTTACTGTGACATGCGCTGGCAGTCTCCCAGGACTCTGCACTTCGATTCTGTTATCAAAGATTCGAATATGCACGTCATCCGCTACGCTGTAATCCCTGTGAATGATGGCATTAGTAATAATTTCGTGTAACGTTTCCTTGGGATATCGAATGGTTTCTAGACCCTCGTCGCCCATACGAGGAATGCTCTCTGTTATTTCGATTGTTTTCGAAACAGAGCTTTTGATTTGGTCGTACAAACACCCCTCAATAGTAATAGGATCGAACGCAAGCACATCTCTAAAACCTTCTACTTCTTTAGTTTTGTAACGATAAATTTTGACGCCACACCGTTTCGGAAGCGGTGCCTGAGGCTCTTCGGAGAAGAGCAGCAATCCGGCAACTGTTGGGCGATCGCTACGGATAAGCGATTGCTTCTTAAGCCACGATTCTGGTTCGGCAGTTGGAACTACGTGTTTAAGAAAGTTAGAAGTTATTGGTGACTCTGTAATGAGTTCTTTCGAGGTGTTCGTCACCTCGTTTTCGAACGACGCAACACCCTTGGAGTATTCAAGCCGACGCAAAGCGTCTGGCGTTGAAACTGGGATGTTCGTCGCGCCCCGCCGGATATACGGGATTCCATCGCCGGCCCTAACAACGGCTTGTGTCCTAGCGACCTGGACGTGCAAGACTAAACCGGTCTGCCCGGGAGAGGATAAAAACTCGTACTGGAAATCACCCCCTAGCGGGAATAGCCGCTCGAACGATTGCATGAAGCCGTTAGCCGCTTCGACGTCCTTAAACCCGGACCAGTATCGCTTTTTTACACCGCCACCTACCAGCGACTCGAGCACGCCGATATAGAGATCGCCCCCATCGCTATTGGCGAGCGCAGATATAGTATTTGCCAGTTTTGCTGGGGCAATTTCTTTTGCCTTTACGTCAGAAAATTGCCCTTCACCGATCTGGGTGAGTAGGTCCGCTTGCTCTGCACTTATAGGCACCACTTTTACGGCCATTTTTATATCCTAAAACTTGCCAATGTGTTAAATTGTATCTTCGAATATAATAAATTAAACCTTCGAAGAAGTAAATAAATATATTGGCAAGTTTTCTTGACTTTGCATAAGCGGTCAAGCATAATGTTCATTATGAATAGATTAGGCATAAAAGACCGCGCCAGAATCCTTGGCTTCCTCGTGGAAGGCAACAGCATGCGCGCCGCCTCCCGCATGGCGGATGTGAGCATCAATACGATCACAAAGCTGCTGGTGGACGTGGGCTATGCCTGCGCTCAGTACCAAGATAAAACCCTCCGCAATCTAGCCTGCAAGCGCATCCAGTGCGATGAAATCTGGTCTTTTTGCTACGCCAAGGCCAGAAATGCACCG
>CAYHTN010000128.1:0-2140 GCA_964359565.1 uncultured Gammaproteobacteria bacterium | reverse complement strand
AGATTCGGCGCGTCATGCAGATTCTGGCTCGGAGAACCAAAAATAATCCTGTACTGATTGGGGAGCCGGGCGTCGGTAAGACCGCTGTTGTCGAAGGATTGGCACAGCGCATTGTAAATGGCGACGTTCCAGAAGCTCTCAAAGACAAACGAATTGAGGCTTTGGATATGGGGGCACTCGTGGCGGGAGCCAAATACCGTGGTGAATTTGAAGATCGGTTGAAGGCACTCCTCAAAGAAATTGAAAAGGCGGAGGGAAAAGTTATTCTCTTTATCGATGAACTCCATACCATTGTTGGAGCAGGAGCCGCAGAAGGCGCGATGGATGCGTCGAATATGCTCAAGCCCGCCCTCGCTCGCGGACTCCTTCGCTCAATTGGAGCCACCACGCTCGACGAGTACCGTAAACATATTGAGAAGGATGCCGCGCTGGAACGGCGATTCCAGCCGGTAATGGTCTTGGAGCCAAGTGTGGAAGATACGATCGCCATCCTGCGCGGGCTGAAGGAAAAGTATGAAGTTCACCACGGCATCCGGATCAAAGACTCGGCGATTGTAGCTGCCGCCCAGTTGTCGCACCGATACATCGCAGATCGATTTTTGCCCGACAAAGCCATTGACCTGATTGACGAGGCTGCCTCGCGACTCCGAATTGAGATAGACAGTATGCCCCAAGAGATTGATGAGCTGGAACGAAAAAGTGTTCAGCTGGAAATTGAACGGCAGGCCTTAAAGAAAGAAACCGACCCCAAATCAAAGGAGCGGCTTGAAAAGATCATTCAGGATATCAGCGAACTCACAGAGAAAAAGAATGTTCTGAAGGCTCACTGGATGAAGGAAAAAGAAAATATTAAACAAATGAGTGCTATTAAGAAACAGATCGAAGAAGCAGGGATTCGTTCGCAAAAAGAAGAACGGCGAGGAAATTTCGAGGAGGTTTCCAAGATCCGGTATGGGGAGATCGTTGACCTGCAAAAACAACTGGATTCTGCACAACAGAAAATCGCGCTGATTCAAAAAGATCAGCGTATGTTAAAAGAGGAAGTGGATGAAGAAGATATTGCTGAAATCGTTGCACATTGGACAGGCATTCCCGTCTCCAGAATGATGGAGAGCGAGATGAACAAGCTCATTCGAATGGAGGAAAATCTGGCTCGTCGCGTGATTGGGCAGAAGGAAGCCATCAACGCGGTTTCCAACGCAGTCCGTCGGTCGCGCTCTGGGATCTCGGATCCCAATCGCCCCATGGGAAGCTTTATTTTCCTGGGACCTACAGGTGTCGGCAAAACGGAGCTTGCCAAGGCTTTAGCCGAATTTTTATTTGACAATGAAGAGGCCATTGTTCGGATCGACATGAGCGAATACATGGAGAAACACGCTGTCTCACGGCTCATTGGGGCTCCTCCCGGGTACGTGGGTTATGACGAGGGCGGACAACTCACAGAGGCGGTTCGTCGTCGCCCTTACGCCGTCGTACTATTTGATGAGATCGAGAAGGCTCACCCTGATGTATTCAATATACTCCTACAAATTCTGGATGACGGACGACTCACCGATGGACAGGGGCGAACCATTGACTTTAAGAACACAGCGGTCATCATGACCTCCAACGTGGGGAGCGATTTGATTCTTCAGGCTAAAGAAGTCTCGAAGGTTAAAGGGCAGATTTTGGAGCGACTGAAAACCCATTTCAGACCGGAATTTCTCAACCGAATCGATGAAATTATTGTGTTTACTAGTTTGGCACAAGCGGAACTTCAGCAAATTGTTGGACTTCAACTGGGACTCTTAAAGAATCGCCTGGTGAGCAAGGACATCGCAATCTCCTTTACGGACACACTCATCGAACATTTGTCGCAAGTGGGCTATGACCCCGTCTTCGGAGCTAGGCCGATGAAGCGAGCTATTATTCATGAAGTACAAGACAAATTAGCCCTGAAACTATTGTCCGGAGATATTGGCGCAGGACAAATGGTAAATGTGGACTTTTCTAATGAAGGGGTGGTATTTAAGGTTCAGTCGTCAGGAGATCCAAAAAGTTAAGAAGAAGGTAGTCGTTGTAGCGTCGCGAGACGATTTGCATCCCAAACGGGAGATTGTTGGGAGAAGTAAAAAAAGGCGCACTGATCGAAGGCAAATAG
>CAYHTN010000127.1:0-2209 GCA_964359565.1 uncultured Gammaproteobacteria bacterium | reverse complement strand
CTTAATCGCCTTGTGTAGGTGCGATTCTCGAGGGCTTACTGAATTGCAGGGATTTTGCCTTGCTCTGTTTTCCTTCCCGTGTTGCTTTTGCAATACGCATTTGTAGCCGCCGTACTGATTTCTTCACCGTCGTCCATTCAATAGACTTCCAGGTTCGATTTGTTAAAGATGCACCAGGCAAACCAATGGTTTTTCCCGTCATTTGCTTTTCCTTATTTCGAGGGTTCTACAAACTCTCTTGCAACGAGAGACCCGTCGGACGTCAGCTTGCTTTCGCACCCGATACTGTTTCAATCGGTATCCACATCGTTACAATATGGCTTTCGCTTTTTCCAACATCCCAGTCTCGTATCGCTATCGGTAATCCTTGTGGTTTACTTTCCCCGAGAGGAGCAATACGAGGTTTCCACGTTCCGCATAACACGTTCATCGGGTTAGGCGCCTGCTGTAGAGCGAGAGGTATTATTGGTCACGAGAAGGCAGTTCACAGATCCTTCTCCCTCCTCCTTTGCCATTTTGGCTGAAGCGTTTCCACCACTTCCGCTACTTTTCAAATTGCGCTCCTTACACAGATTCACTTACATTCGCCATACCGATTCCCTAGCACTCACCCAATTCGTGGTTATCAGGAGGATGCGCCTCTCACGATTTACATCCCGTCTTGCGACTTTGTTACATTGTCAGGATCGCTACTTTATTCAGATCCCTAGGGTCACTTGGTGACACAAGTGGTTCTCTCTTGAACGGAGAACAACGTTATCATGCGACTTCGTGTCGCAGGTGAACCATTGAAACAAATGACTGTCGGCTAATCGAATGCTAAACTTTCTAAACGATTCGCCCGTGAGATGTCGGGCAATATTACAACGGAGCGCATAACGCAAAATTTTATATTGAAAGGCGAGTTGTTTTTCACTCGAGCTTATTGTTTCTCCTTGATCATTGGCTAACCACTGGCTTAACGCCCGATCAATCAGCTGTTTCTCCAGGGGAGTCTGCGTTAGAATATGATCAATCTTTTTCAACACTTCACGAAATTCCCGATAATCAGATGCACCATAAATATTCGGAATTTCAGGAAGGGGTAGACGAAGTGCGTGTTGAAATGGTATATTTTCCATAGCGTGTAATTCCTTTTTTTGCAAGAAAACTGAATTATAAGTGCGCCAAGATAAGCCTGGCTGATCTTGCGGGTGAAAGTCCCGCCGTAGAAGGAGAACCGATTCCACTACGTAGTGAGTCTTGCGTCACCGTAGGTAACGAAAGTGACGAAGCGTAGACAGCGAAATTGACGAGCCGAAATCCGAAGTGTATAGGATGAACGTAATAGCCTCGAAATCTGTAATTCGTGAGAGCATATGGGGTTTATAACCCAGCAAGCAAAAGAGCATTTATAGAACTAAATCGGGAATCTGCAAATGATCTCTCACCGGGGTCGTAGGCGTCAGCGAGTCAATAGAGATGAGCAGAGGAACTTGGGAAGTCCATAGTTTTCCACAAGGCATGTGGTATTCGAAGTACAAGCGGCTTGAAGCCGCGAGGCTCAGAAGATGAACCTGTGGATGGCGGAGTCAGCCGTAGTAGCGGAGAAGCGAGTAATGATCGCAGAGCAAAGGGCTGGCAGATAGTGATAGCGAGAGAGAGAAACTTATGACCGTACAAACTGAAGACGGTAGTCAAAAGACAACGAAACTTGATCGCATAGGCAAGCGAGCAATATTCAGAAAAGATACCGTATTTAATAATCTTGGATACGCTGTTGATATTGATTTATTGCGTGAAAGCTACCGACAGCTCAGCAGGAAGAAGGCTGTTGGTATAGATGGTGTTACCAAAGCATCGTACGGAAAAGAGCTCGAGAGGAACTTGGAAGATCTTCTCGAGCGAATTCGCAAGAACGCGTACAAACCTCAAGCCTCAAGGTTAGTTGAAATACCGAAAGAAGACGGAAGCACTAGACCATTGGCGATCGCCTGTTTCGAAGACAAGATCGTACAACATGCTGTGTCGAAGATACTGACGGTTATATACGAACCACAATTTCTCTCTTGTTCCTATGGATACAGAGAAGGACTTAATGGGCATGAGGCATTGCGCGCCCTGATGAAATATAGTAACCAAAACCAAAATGGAGTCACCATAGAAATTGATCTCAGAAAATACTTCAACTCGATACCGCATGAAAACCTGCGAAGTATCTTGCGAGAAA
>CAYHTN010000126.1:0-2255 GCA_964359565.1 uncultured Gammaproteobacteria bacterium | reverse complement strand
TATGTCAGCAAGAATGACACTGTTCGCGGGTTCAAAGAAATTTTGGAAGGCAAACATGATGATAAACCAGAGCAGTCGTTTTATATGAAGGGGAGTATTGATGAGGTGGCCGCATGACAGAGAAATTAGGGGGAGGAACTGACAGGAACAAGAACAGGAGCAGGAATAGGGTTGAACAAAGAATACATTTTTTAAAATAGATAATTCATTTTTACCCTATTCCTGCTCTTGTTCTTGTTCCTGTCTGTTTCCTCTAAACCCAATATGTCCACACTCCATTTTGAATTGACCACCCCCGAACGTAATCTTCTCAAAGAAGAGATTGACTCCATCACTATCCCCACGCAAATGGGTGAGATTACGGTGCTGCCCGGACACATCCCGCTCGTCGCCACACTCGCAACCGGCATGATGACCGTCAGACGTACAAGTGGTGAAGAATACATCGCCGTACAAGGTGGTTTTTTAGAAATTCAATCAGGAAATAAAATTATTATTCTGGCCGACTCTGCTGATCGTGCTGAAGAGATTGACTTAGAAAAGGTAGAAGCAGCAAGGGAGCGCGCGAGACAAGTACTGCTCGAGAAACGGCATATTGACGATGTTTCCAGTGCCGGCGCTACCGCCTTGCTTGAACGCGAGCTAGCTCGAATCAAAGTTGCTCGTCATCACCGGACCAAAAAGGGATTGCAAATACGTACGGAATAAAACACATCGTTTATTCATAAAAAATTCTCGGCTAAAAAAATGCCGAGATTTTTTGTTATTGACCTTTCTTGTATGAAGGAGTACTATTTCCTCTTGTTGGCGTAGCGGTATCGCTAACAAATCCCCACACTCAGTCCAGAGGAGGCTACCATTTGATACCATACATCGTCACAGAGATCACGGAGGCTGCGGAACGCGCCCGAAGAATCTTCGAAGCGGAGACTTCCTGGCGCGAGGAGTGGTTGATTGAACATCCGTCGTTGGTGTTCGTCTTGACCTGCTCCGACGACCGGATGCTCCGGAATCGACTGATGCTCCACGGCAGGCCTGAAGACTTCCCCAATTTGCCGCGAGAGGACGCGGCAAAAATCCTCATCCCGCACGGCATGGGCGAGGTGATGCGCAACATCGGTGCCAGCTTCAGGTGGGAGACCAAGCTCTCGAATCACATCATGCAAAAGGTGATCGCGAGCGGTAGGGCCCCAGTGGTCTTTCTGATCCTTTCGCACTCCGACGGGCCGAACAATGCCAAGCATGGCTGCTATGGCATGAAATACGACCTCAAGGCGTCGCGACGTGTGATCGAAGACTTCGCGAGCGTCGTCAGGCGCGTCTTCGGTGAGCTGCCCCATCGCCACCTGGCGGTCTTCACCGGCAACGTCGATACGTCAGTCGGTGATGTCACCCTGTACGGCGCTGACGACTCTATTCTGTCGACCTCGGATCTGCTCAAGCAGGATCGTCGAGCCGAATTCGACATCGGCATGCTCCAGGATCGCCTGCACCAGATCCAGAATATCGGACACTTGGCTGGATACGACGTCGCCACGTTTCTGGCCAGCAACATGGCCAGCATGCGCCTGCGCAACGGGGACAACGGCTCCATGCCTTCGTTCCCTCATGCAGCCCGTGGCGTCGGTTACGGACGTTTCTCTCGCTGGCTCGAGATCGGTCAGGGGCCACCCCTGCTCAAGGTCAATAGCCATGCACACGCCAGCAAGACGCACTTCAAAGAGGCGCTCCAGCTGGCGCTCAAGGGAGCTGGCGTGGATGAGGTGATGGTCAACTTGAGCTGCCTCCCGTTCACCGCCAACCCCGAGTGGCCGTTCGTGCGCCGAGATGCAATCGAACTAGCCCTCGACAGCCGTCGAATGACGCGACATCTGATCAGCGAACACTGTTCGCGAGGAGACCAAGCGCGCTTCGTCGACATGGCAGCCATCGTCGACGAGAGTACGATGGTAGTCGAGTTTCTCGATTAACAAGGGCTTACAACTTCATCGCGACACCTTCCTTCCCGCCCACGCGTAGCTTGCGTGAGGCGGGTGCAGTTTTTTATTAGTGATTTTATCCACCGACGAACATTTGACGAAATTTTTGTTATTTGAGAACATGGCATCATATTAGGGGATGACCTTATAGGTCATTACTCCATTTTTTTATGTGGCGATTGCTTAGGCAAATCTTTTCCACAGGGAGCAAAACCGAGGATATCGACCTCAACAAGCTCCCACAAGACCAAGAAGTTGAAAAAGCAGGTCGCAAAA
>CAYHTN010000125.1:0-2353 GCA_964359565.1 uncultured Gammaproteobacteria bacterium | reverse complement strand
GACATCCCGTCTCCGCCCCCTCCGGACGTTCCTCGTCCACCGGTGGATACGGGAACGACCATGGGCTCGACCATCCGCTACGAGTTCCGTGTGCTCGAGTCGGCGGGCTGGGGAGCGACCGTTCCCTTCCGCCTCCGTGATCGTTGGTGGACCATGATGCGCTGCGACAACACGGGCACGACCCTGATGGAGCCTCGCGAAGACGGCTGGTATCGCTGCGATCTCCGCACGCGCCTCTCGCCCTTCGTCGGTTCCTTCTACTCACCCCCTCACACCGACTGGGGTGATCGTGGCAACCTCGGCACGGTCGGGAACTCTCCCGATCGCTGCACCCCGACCGAAGGCGTCGAGTGGCGCATCACGAACCTCGTGACGGGCGCTCCCATTTTCACGGGGACCTCGGCCGAGATGCCCTGCATCGGTGAAGGTAGTCAAGATCGCCACCGCCTGCCCTAAACCTTCCTCCTCCTTCTGACCTCGCTCACCCCTGTGACGCTGAGGTTAGACTCTTTTCCGTCATACTCAGGACGTGCATGAAAGTCGCTCGGACTTTTTCCACTTGTCATCTCAAAAGTAACGAGGTACTGTATAGAACGAAAATAGAACAGCACATTTGATCTTTAATTGATATCTTCAAAAAATATGGCAAAAAAGCAAGGTTCTGATGAACAAAATGGTCGTAAGCTCGCCGTGCAAGGCGCGATCGATCAAATCAAAGAAAAGTTTGGAGAAGGTTCCATCATGCGTTTGGGTGAGGCGCGCAAGATGCAAGTTGAAGCGATCCCGAGCGGCTGTCTCTCCCTGGATATGGCGCTTGGTGTCGCAGGTGTTCCTCGTGGCCGCGTGGTCGAAATTTTTGGTCCAGAAGCATCTGGAAAAACAACGCTCGCCATGCATATTGTGGCTGAAGCACAAAAAATGGGAGATGTCGCAGCATTTGTTGATGCTGAACACGCCCTCGATCCAGATTACGCACGTAAAGTCGGTGTTAAGGTAGATGAGATGCTCATTTCTCAGCCAGATAATGGAGAACAGGCGCTTGATATTGTCGAAACATTAGTTCGCTCGAATGCCGTCGGTGTGATCGTGATCGACTCTGTTGCTGCCCTGACCCCAAAAGCAGAAATCGAAGGAGACATGGGAGATCAGCACATGGGGCTACAGGCGCGTCTCATGAGCCAAGCGCTTCGAAAGCTCACTGGTATCATTTCTCGTTCAAATACGGTTGTTATTTTTCTTAACCAAATCCGTCAGAAGATCGGGATCGTCTTTGGTAACCCAGAAACGACCACGGGAGGAAACGCGCTCAAATTCTATTCTTCGGTACGCATCGAGATTCGTCGTGCGGCTCAGATCAAAATGGGGGAGCGTATTATCGGCAACCGCGTGAAGATCAAGATTGTAAAGAATAAGGTTGCTGCACCATTTCGTACCTGTGAGTTCGACATCATGTATAACGAGGGCATCTCTCTTTCTGGAGACTTATTAGATGCCGGTGTTGAACTTGGTGTGATCGCAAAATCAGGAAATACCTATAGCTTTGGTGAAGAAAAGCTTGGGGTAGGTCGCGAGAATGCCAAAACGACCTTACGTGAGCGCCCGGATCTCATGAAAGATATTCGCAAGAAGTGTATGGATGCTTGGCAGACGCGCGAAGATGATCAAAATGGAAGTACGCATGGCCCGGCCGATGAAGAGGAGGCAGAGCCACCATCGGAATAATCAAGTAGTTGGCAGAGGCAAAAAAGAAAGCGAGGCAATGTCTTTTGCATTGATTAACCCAACCATTCTACGACACCGTGGTCGTTTCTTCCGTCATGATTTGCCGGTGGGGCGTAATCGATTACTCCAGCGTTTTGAGAGGAAAAACCGCGTGTGATCGTCTAGAAAATAGGATCCTTCATGATCTACGTGCACATACCGACCTCGTTACGTCGCTCGGTGTTCAAACGAGGAGAGCGTTCGGGGAGCGCGACGGCAAGATCTGCTCTCTCAGACGAGCGTACGGCGATGTTTCTATTAATAGAGCCCTGAATGATTGAGTCTACGGGATACTCAGGATCCGGGCAAACGTCGGTGTTAGCCAAGATGTTTCTGACCAGTTACAATACAAACGCTTTGTAACCTTTTCGTACTCAACACATGGGACGCCGTCGCAAGACCTCTTTTCGCTTGGACCTTGATCCCGAGACGCAACGTAGCATCTCGGTGGTGTGTTTGTTTGCCCTTGCGATCTTACTTTTGCTTTCCATCTTTCAAGCGGGAGGGTCGGTGGGGCGCTGGCTCGAAAACGGCCTTTCGCTCGTATTCGGTTGGGACAAGATTTTCTTACCCTTTTTTATCATGGCATGGG
>CAYHTN010000124.1:0-2359 GCA_964359565.1 uncultured Gammaproteobacteria bacterium | reverse complement strand
CGCGATCTACACGCTTTCCCTACACGCCGCTCTTCCGATCTCCCAACCATTGCGCACAGTCACGATCAATTTTCACCTTCAAGATCAAGTTTGCATCGTTATCTTGCTCCTGACACAACTCACTCCCCGCACCGCGACGACAATCAATGGGGGTGACCGCGTTAAAGTTATTTTGTTTGTATTTTTCGTACGTGGCCTGGGTGGAATAACGGGTCTGGGTATCGGCCATGTCACGGAAGAGAATACAGCCTTCGGCCTGGCTCACCGTCCCCGCACAACTTGCCGTATCGATTTTATCGTTTCGAATCAAATAGTAGGGACGACCACTTGGGTGGGCAGGTTCGGAGTGATCATTCGTATCACGAAACTCCGTACATTCGGACTGTGACGCTGGACAATTCCCAACCCAACCGTGATAGAAGGACGGGTCATCTCCAGAGGAAGCAAGACCAAAAGTGTTGCCATTCAAAAGAATATTTGGATAACACGGAATATCACTGACTCCTTGGTACCACCCATGATAAGAACCCGCCGGGACGTTAAATGGATTTCCCTCTTCTAAACGGACACCTTCTCGATACGTACATCGATGACTCTTTGGGTCACGGAAATAATCCCGCCGTCCGTTCCCGTAGACAAATTCTTCACAGAATAATTCTGAGGGTTTGCACAACATCTGACCGTAATTGCCGATATCATCCTTTAAGTACACCGTCTCGAAGGGATTCGTGAGATCAAATCCTTTTCGATCAGGCGTTAAATTTGGACGGCCAAAGGCGCGACAGCTCGCATTTTCTGCACGACAACGCTTACTTGGAGAATCAATAAGATAGACATATCTGTCAGCCGCACGGGTCGTGGTCGCAACGGCAGCGTAACCTGGGATTGCGACGGTATCTCGCATCGTCACCGAAATTTCTTCGGCCGGAGTGGAATTACGGGTATCTACAAACGCACGACATCCAATCACTGTCTCACGACATAACCGAGTGAAGCTCTTCGCGTTTACGCTATGACCAGAACGATCTCGATACGTACGACACCCGAGCATCGCTTGGGGCTGATCGGCGCCATCAGAGGTCTTATTACAGATCGCAGGCGTATTCCAACTATCTTCGTTCACGTAGACCACATCCTGAATGCGATTCACGACGATCTCATCCAAGAAGAGCGGATTCGCGACCAATCCTCCAAAGACCCATCCTAAAACGGTTGCATCCGCTCCGGAAACACCCGTGAACGGACCAACGGTATATCGTTGCCATTCTGGACCAACACGTACGGCTCCCACGCTCCCCACGTTATCAAAGGTGCGATGCGAAGGAAAATCGAGAGGATCCTGAATTTTTAAGGCAAGGACCGTCGTCGTCGCTGGTGATTTTGCCCAGAAGGTGACGTTATAAAGCGACGCATCCGTGGTCGTCACCTGCTCTGAAGTGACCACGGTGGTATTAATCGCCGGAACACGAAGAGAGAAATCTCCCACAAGCAAGGCCTCGGTCGAAGTCACACCCGGAAACCCTCCACGGCTTTCACGAAAGTTCTGAGACAGAATCGTTTGCACATTTCCAGAGCCCGCCCCTAAGAAGCGACGACAGCCGATCGCCTGAGGACGACACACGCGGCTCTCTGGCAAGGCGGCCTGATAGATACATTCATTTCCACCCGTGAATTGCCCTCCTGTCTTTTGGCAGTCTGCCGCACTACTCACATTTAAACGGAGTGAGGTACAGGCAATGGTCGAAATAATGGTATGGGAGAAATACCGATAAAAGACGCGACCTTGGGCATCGTAGAACTGACGACAGTCTGGATCAAAGCCGCTGCGCCATAACGCATCCGTACAGGTTTCTGGTTCTTTAAAGCTCAACTGATCTGGTTCTAATTTCGCGAGAATTTTTGGACCAAAGGTACGAGGATCTTGCTTCAAGCTCCAAGTACGCAATTGATACCCGGTCGTATCCGCCCCTTCCCAGGTGAAGTAGGTTTGGGAGCTTGCGTCTGGTTTTTCACAGGAGCGAAGATAGTTATAGTTAGCGACCTGACCGGAGGAAGGTCCTTCCGCCACCGTAAACGACTCACAACCAACATCCGCTTGCGTACACTGGGCGGCGGTAGTCGCAATAAATGCCGTAGAAGTAGTATCACTCGGATCATTAAAACGCTCGTCCGTATTTCGGACCAAATCGAACGCAGAAGCACTCTTACGATATTCCGCGTAGCCCACACATTGAGCCGGACAACTATCATTAGCAGACAAAATAGCTGGCACCTCGCCAACCGTTGGCGTCGCGAGGTCCGTATACGCTTGACAACCCGCTTCTTCTTGCCGACAAACTCCAGCGAATTTTGCACAAAT
>CAYHTN010000123.1:0-2427 GCA_964359565.1 uncultured Gammaproteobacteria bacterium | reverse complement strand
TTTCGCCCGTCAAAATCTTTGATTTAGTAGCCATAGAATACGCATATCCTATCGCGATTAAAGGGTTTCGGCAAGAAAATCATCTCATCCGCAATTCAAAAAGTACGCTTTGGAGATGATCGTTGATCTCTTTTTTCGAAATCGAATCCCTATCATTTTTAAAATAAATCGTGATCGGAACGAGGAAGAACTCCGTCTCCATTACGATAACTATCAGACGAAACGACTTACTTTTACCCTTTGGTAGGCTTTTGACCTTTAAGCGCACTTTATACACGTTTCCGCCAAGATGATCGTTTTGCCGTTTATCAAAATGTTTTAGCGCCTCTATAACCGCATCTTTAAGATCTCGATGCTTTTTCAAAAGCGGCTTAAGTTGTCGTTTGAAGTAATCAAGAACAATCGACTGATACATAGCAGGAACTACACATCAGACAATTGTTCTTTGAGACTCGGAACACGTCTTCCTTTGTACTTTTTCTCCACCTCTCTACGCAACGCTTCGGTGAGAAATACGAAACGTTCGTCTTCTGAGGCCATGGGCCTTTGGACGATATCCAAAAAATGTACGGCGGCAAAACGAAAAAATTCGGCTTTACTGGCAAAGCCCTTTTCTTTGATGGTTTTGTCTATACGGTTCTCAAGTGTTTTCGGAACAGCGAAGTTGATAACTGACATATATATGGGTTAAATATTGATTCCATATATATCATAAAGGCACATGGAGACCGCGTCAACAACAGAAAAAACCTTCCATCTTATTCTATAAAAGGGTCATGTCCCCGTTTCTGTTTAGCATGGTCAACTTTTTAACGTAAAAGACTACTCCGATCTTTCATTACCTCTATCAGCCGAGTTGTCTTTCCCGACCCCGGCGCCGCTAGACGGATTATCTTCGAGTTGGTCATAGTTTAAAGCATAAAACATATTACAACCTTTTCCCTTCTTTACTCTCCTAGCGCCTAAACGGAGGAGAACGGTGGATAAATACCTATCTCCGGTATCCGCTCCCATTATTTTTCTCACATAGGTCCGTAAACCGCTGAATGGTAAAAATATCGTCTGATCTTCTCTAACAGGTTCCCGCGTTTGGTTGAACGCTCCGGCAAATGTTTCGTGCCAGATCGGTTTAGAAGCAAAATCTCTTATCAGATCAATAACTTGATCTGATCTATTTTCACTCTCCGTATGTCCCGTATCGATGAGTTCAAGCCACTTAAACACAACGTGTTGCATCCAATTTTGCTTTCCGTGTTTGCCGGTGTAAGGACACTCGATAAGTTTTCGTGAGGCGAGTTGCATTTTTGTCAAAATAGAATCTGCATTCAAAATTTCAACCTCAGAACACTTGATGATAATTTTTTGCCCCGCGATTGTGAATTCTAATCGGTACGAATTACCAGTGTGCACGCCACGGATAAACTTAACATCCTCCCAAGCAATTTTGGAGAGGTCTTCACTTTTTACAACGCGTCCCTCATACCCTGCAATGAACGCGAACAGACGAATATGCTCGGGTAGGTCTTTCAATGTAAAATCTTTTTGCGTCATACCAAATTCTCCCATACTCCTTTCACCTTCTAGGTCATAGAAACGAAACGTGCTGTAATCGGTCACAATTACATACCTGGGTTTTTCCTCCTCCTTTAATCCATCGAAATAATCGATCGCCTGTGTAAATGCGGCATCTAAATCCTTTCCAGCCGACTTATGCTCAACGAGCAACATACCAGGCCAAAACAGATCAACGAAACCGCGACGATTCCCAAGTATTTCAACTTTTTTCTGATACAAAGCCACCGATCGACGTTTAATGCCGAACACGTTAAAAAAATCTTCCCAAAACAATTGATATTCTCCCCTTTCCCGGGTTTCCCCATCCCACTCCTCCACAAACTGTTGGGCGCGGGTACGTATTTCATTCCAATTTAACATAAATAATAATTTATCATAAATACGACTGTAAATCCATGTTCCGTTCCTGTTTACCGCATCGTACTATAATAGCTTCTACAACCGTTTTTTGTAATCGTTGTCTGACTGCTTCAAAAATAGATCGATGACTTCGATGATCCTGTCTTTTGTAATAAGTATGTATAACACCCTCCAACGGCCGATTCGTAAACGGTAAAACGGTTTGTCTGTTCCGCCGATCTTCCTGACGTTTTGATGCGCGAACGGATCCTCTGCCAGAATTTCAATTTCGTGGATAATCATCCGCTGTAATTCCTTATCAAGTTTTTTGATCGCCCTTTCAAAACGCGCGCGGACTTTTACTTGATACATACTAAAGACACAGCTCCTTTTTAAGTTTTTGCAAATCCTTCAAGGATTCTTTCCTTGTCGCTTTATACGCATCAAGAAATCGCCTTCGATCTTCTTCCTGTTCGATGAGATATGAACGCAACGCGTCTCTCACGAGTTCGC
>CAYHTN010000122.1:0-2464 GCA_964359565.1 uncultured Gammaproteobacteria bacterium | reverse complement strand
GTTGCATATGGTCCGACGAATAAGGTGCAATCACCGAGTGATCGCATTCATCACTGGATGACACAGCCTGCCTCCTCTGTTCCACCGCTTTCGCGTACGGAGATGCTGCAAGAAAACATGAATTGGCGCATCTTTCGTATCATGGCAGAGTTTGTAGAAGGGTTTGACTTTTTAATGCGATTTCAAAAGACGGTTTCCATTTTTGGTAGTGCACGTGCCTCTTTTTCGAATCCCGCCTATCAAGAAGCAAAAAAACTGGGATATCTCCTTGGAAAAGAAGGGTACGCGATTATTACCGGTGGAGGTCCAGGAATCATGGAAGCTGGAAATTGGGGCGCTTCTAATGCCGGGGCGCCATCGGTAGGATTAAATATTGAATTACTCGCGAATGAACGTCGTAATCAATATATCAAAGAGTCGCGCGGCTTTCATCACTTTTTTACGCGTAAGGTCATGTTGTCTGCTGCCGCGCAAGCCTATGTCTTTTTTCCGGGAGGCTTCGGCACGCTTGATGAGTTGTTTGAAATTGTCACCCTGATTCAAACGGGAAAAATGGATAAACGGGTACCAGTCGTTTTACTCGGAAAGGCTTTTTGGCAACCCATGATCGATTGGATTACGGAGTACGCGTGGGATCAAAATCTATTTGTAGATAAGCATGATTTGGAATTATTGCATTTAGTTGATTCGGCCGAAGAGGCATATGTATTGATCTTAGAATTAATTGCGAATGATCAGCCTCCTGTATAGCGATTCTCTCAAGATACAAAAAATCCTCCCACGAGCACGGGAGGATTTTTTGTATCTTGCTTATTTTGAAGCTTTCGCAGTTGGTTCAGCATGGACCTTGGCAACATGCTTTTTCAGAGTGCGAAGCGTACGAGCGGCGATACGAATACGTTGCCCGTTGATGCGAATAGTTTGGAGATTGACGTTCTGGCGGCGACGGCTCGCAATATTGGAATGACTGCGGGAGTTGCCGAAGAGAGCACTTTTACCGGTCAGTTGGCAGATACGGGACATAAGAAGGGGTGGTTCGAAAAGCTCGTGAATGTGCCCAAGTGTACAGAAGATGGCTGATTTTGGCAAGGCCTGAACCTCCTGAGAGAAATCTCTGGACCAATCAACTGATCCCCGGCATCATAATGAGATGGCCACTCTCTCTACCTTGTTTGAAGATCCCTGGATGTTCCTTGTTTTTGTCATCGTTTTTCTCTTTACCCTCGCGATTCACGAATTCTCTCATGCGCTCGCAGCCCATCTCTTAGGGGATCCCACGGCAGAGCGCGCTCACAGGCTCACCCTCAACCCATTAGCGCATGTAGACCTGATGGGCTTCCTTGCGTTGGTGACGGTTGGCTTTGGTTGGGGAAAGCCGGTGCCGTTTAATCCGTATAATCTCAAGTATCCGCGGTGGGGCGCGGCCATAGTGGCGGGGGCCGGGCCGCTTTCAAACCTCTTGTTTGGAGCCGTAAGTGCTCTTCTTCTTCGTTTTCTCGCACCGGTGTTTGGAGAGACGAACCTTCTGATTATTTTTCTTGCTTCTGCCGCACTTTTGAATTTTCTACTCATGTTTTTCAATCTCATCCCGTTACCTCCGTTGGATGGGTCGAAGGCCTTATTCGCGATTCTTGCGGCCGAACGATACCGATCTATGCGTGAATGGATTGAATCACGAGGCCCGATGTTACTCATGGGACTGATCATCGTTGATATCTTTTTGGGATTAGGCGTGTTTGCCTGGATCCCGTTGGTTGCGCGCGCCTTATTACGATTATTTTTGATCTAGAATAGGGCCTCTGACTATGTCTGATCATACCCATGAGATGCAGACGGAGGGAAAGTTCCCAGGGATGAGGACGTGGATCTTTTGCGTGGGAGGTGTCGTCTGGATCTCCTCTTGGCTGCAGGCGTGGGCAGATGATCGCATGGCAGGGCGTTTACCAGATCTCACTCTTTTTTTTCTAGGACGTCCGCTGATTTTTCTCTCCGCTCTCGTTCTCGGGCTTCAGATCTGGTCTTGGGCACTTCGTATTCGTATCAAAGAAGCATTGGCAACCGGGTGGCGATGGCTCCTGGGTCTTCTGCTTCTACCCACCCTGATTAATTTAGGTCTTCGTCTGTTCGGATTTTCCGTGCAATCATGGCACTATGTGGCTGGGAAAGAGTGGCTGTTGACGTTATTGTCAGGAGGATGGTATCCGCGCCCGATTGCGAGTCCGGGTATTTTGATTACGCTTATGCTCTCTGCCTGGATCGTTGGTTGGAGTGTCTGGAGCTGGCGAGAAGAGAAAACGCGAGCATTGATGACAGGGTTTGCGACCTACGGAGTTTTTGCGGTTTTTCTCAGTGTTC
Organism: uncultured Gammaproteobacteria bacterium; assembly: GCA_964359565.1. Taxonomy (GTDB): domain Bacteria; phylum Patescibacteriota; class Patescibacteriia; order 2-12-FULL-60-25; family 2-12-FULL-60-25; genus JAGOTP01. Next base: position 109 of record CAYHTN010000122.1, on the reverse strand, counting down.
CCTCCATGATTGCTTGGATGGGGATGGAAGGAGACGCTTCTTGGTGGCGTTCAAGCGGCTACGCGGTTCAGCGAGGGATGATCCTTCTTTCTAATCAACAATACTGGTG
>CAYHTN010000121.1:0-2536 GCA_964359565.1 uncultured Gammaproteobacteria bacterium | reverse complement strand
TTTGCCTAATATGTCAACTATTCTCAGATCAGATCTGTGTCTGATCTGAGGTCAGGTCCGTGCCTGATCTGGGCTAGCAAAGCAAATCGCCCTCCGTGGAGGGCGATAGCATTATGCACCGACTTCTATTCCCATGTTTTTGGCAGTTCCTTCGACTTGGCGCATGGCTGATTCGATGGAGACGCAGTTCAGATCTGGGAGTTTCTTTTCGGCAATTTCGCGAACCTGAGCTTTCGTGACCTTTCCAACCTTCTCCGTCAGAGGTTTTGCCGACCCCTTAGGGATTTTGGCAGCCTTTTTTAGCAGTTCGGAAACAGGAGGGGTCTTGAGGATGAACGTGTAGGATCGATCTTCGTAGAGGGTGATGACAGCTGGTACAACCTCTCCGAGACGATCTTGCGTTGCTGCGTTGATCTTTTGACAGAATTCCGCGATGTTCATGCCGTGCTGACCGAGGGCCGGACCAAGCGGAGGAGCAGGCGTTGCCCGACCACCGACGACTTGGACTTTGATAAGGGTCTTGATTTTCTTTGCCATAGGTAATGGATAATGAAGAATCGATTACCTGTCGCCCGCAGGTAGAATGGAGTGGAGGCGAGAAGCGGCGCCCGGGCGTCGAGGGCCTCCGCCACTCCAGTTTTCTCGTCATCCCCGCATAGGCGGGGACCTGTCTGCCGACAGGCAGGTCTATCCGAGGATTGAATTGTTAGATCTTTTTAATTTGACTGAAGTCTAATTCGAGTGGCGTTTCACGGCCAAACATGCTGACTAATACTTTCACTTTTCCGCGAGCGCCATCGATCTCACTAACCTTTCCTTCAAAGCCTTTGAAGGGGCCCTCGCCAATCTTTACCGCCATGCCAACTTGCACATCAATGGTGATTTCTGCTTCTTCCTGGGTTGTCCCCATGCGTTTCATGAGGCCATCTATTTCTTCTGGAGAAAGAGGTGTTGGGTTTGTCCCCAGACCAATGAATCCGGTAACATTTGGTGTGTTTCGCACCACGTACCATGATTCGTCCGTGACGATCATTTCGACAAGAACATAGCCTGGGAAGATCTTTTCTTCAACGACCCGTCGTTTGCCGTTCTTTAATTTAATCTTTTTTTCTTTAGGCACCATGACATCAAAGATCTTCTCTTCCATGTGCAACGCTTCGATGCGTTGTTTTAAGCTACTCGCCACATTCTCTTCATACCCCGAATAGGTATTGATGGCATACCAGCGACGCCCATAATCTGAGGTTTGTTTTGGCATAGTCGAAGAGAAAGAACGTTAGTTCTGTGGAGTGATGGGCGTAGGAACTACTTTGATATCCGCAGGAGCACCAGAATCTGTTGTCGCTTCAACATCGATCGGAGAGGTCGTTGGCGTAATATCGCCAGGTACGTTTTGCTCGATCGGAGCAGGCTGACTCGCAACGAAGGCCCGCACCAACCGATTAAGACCAAAATCAAGGGCACCAAAGAACAAGGCGAAGACGATCGAAATAGCGATCACAAGGGCACTATATCGAATGGTTTCTTGACGAGTAGGCCAACGGACAGCCTCGAGTTCTCTGCGAGAAGAGGCGAAATATGCTCTCAATTGAGCGAAAAGATTCATAGGACCGGGAAGAATCGTGGTTTTTAAAAGGCCCCAAATGGGCTTATGGCGCCAATACTAGCAGAAAAACCGTTTTTTGCAAATCGCTGCAAAATTTCATTCCAAAATCGGGGTAACAGGACTTGAACCTGCGGCCTCATGCACCCCATGCATGCGCTCTAGCCAACTGAGCTATACCCCGATTCTGCAATCAATTGTGTTACTTCTTATGACTTATCTTCGCTGCTCTAGCCCTAGTCCTAGCCAGAGGGCTGGTCCGCCTTTGGCGGAAACTGAGCTATACCCCCCTAAATGTGCGCGTAGCGTAACGTAGACGACATGATTGTTCAAGGATCACGAGGGTCTAAAGAGGGGATTATACAGATATCCCCAGTTTTCTTGTGTTTTTTTATCCGTATTCGTATACTGACCCCGCGTTACTTATTCACGCTGCTCATTTTTTTCTTTCCCCTGCTATGAAAATGACAAAGTCTCAGCTCCTCAAAGAGCTCTCTGCCAAAGCATCCATGCCTAAGAAGGACGTGGTCATGCTGATGGATCATTTGGTTAAACTCGCCTACGTCCAAGTGAAAAAGAATGGTGAGTTTGTCTTGCCAGGTTTAGGCAAACTTGTGAAGGTGAAGCGTCTCGCTCGTATGGGTCGTAATCCAGCGACGGGCGAAACGATCAAGATCGCAGCAAAGACGGTCGTGAAATTCCGCGTCGCCAAGGCTGCCAAAGAAGCGGTCTTGTAGGATTTTTGAACAGGATCAACACCCCCGAGTCATCGATATTCCACGCGTTTTTGCGACGTGGATGACGAAGACAAAGGGGTGTTTCTTTTTTCAGAACATTGCTATCATGCAAGCATTCGTTCTATGCCAACAAAGAAAACTGTTCCTTCTCCAAAATTTAAAAAAACACCAAAAGCACCTCCAGCCGTGGTTGCAT
>CAYHTN010000120.1:0-2565 GCA_964359565.1 uncultured Gammaproteobacteria bacterium | reverse complement strand
GTCTGCCTTCAGGGTATTTGTTGTCAGCGGGTCGGTGTAGACCTTTCCGTACTCGGTAATATTGTTGTGCGATATTACTTTCCCTTCTTCGTCGAGGATTGCAATGTAGAGCAGGTCAACATCCTTTCTATTGAATATCTCCAGGATATAGTTGTCAAGAAGCCCCCCCTCTTCCACAAGACCGAGCCGTTCATAGATGAGGTCGTTGATGATGGGGATGGCGAGCGTTTCTCCAAGCAGGCGCCCCTGTTTTTCCACCTCGCTGTACAGGATACTCTTTTCCCGTGCGACGGCGAGATAGCCGATGATACTCATGAACACAACGATTGCCAGGGTTGTAAGGAGGATAAACTTATACCGCAGGCTCAGGCCGGAAAAAAAGTTTGCTGCTTTGTTCATAATTTTATCTTGGGGTGGCATCCCATGCCGCAGGTTTGCGGGACGGCATTGATTTTCGAGCGTATGCCTCCGTAATCCTCGTCGGTCGCCTCGGTAAAACCGTTTCTAAAGTCCTCATCAAGACGTTTCAAGACATTCTGCCCCTGAACGTCTTTGGGATCCAACTCCAGAAGGGCTTTTTTTATGTTCTCGATCACCGCATATGGCGTACCCGGTCCGGCCACCAGAGGTCCCGTGGGTATCGCCTCGGATTCGGCGATGACGGCAAGGCCTAACTTCAAATATTTTTTGGCAACGGAATCCCTTACGGCGCCCGCCGTGTATCGTCCTTTCAGCACCGCCTTGACAACGGAATCGTGGTAATCGAAGTTTGCATAGCCGCCAAGCTCGTTGAGATGTATTCCCGATCCCGCAAGAAGATAGCGGGGCATGAGGTTTCCCGATGTGGATTTGGAAGAGGCAAAGGCGACACTTTTTCCCTTAAGTTCGGCGAGAGCTTTAACAGGCGAATCCTTCTTTGTAATGATGACGCTTTTGTAGCTTGTGGCGCCGTCAACCCCTTTGGACTTCAATATGCTTACGGCGCCGTATTTCGCATGGGCCTCAAGATACGTTAATGGTCCGAGCAGCGCCACATCCGTCTCTCCGTTTCCCAGGGCATTTACCGTATCTTCATAATTTTTCTTCAGGACCAGCTCATACTTATAGGGCGTCTTTTCGGCAAGATAGTCAAGCAGAGGCTGGTACTTTTCGTACATGATCCGCGGGTTGTCTCTGGGGATAACGCCGAAATAGACGATTTTTTTATCCTTTGTCCTTCCTGCAGCGCTGGAACTGTCAACAATGACCCGTTCCATCTCCCTTATGGAGTCATAGTTCGCGTCGGGAACTTCAACGAACTCGTCAATCATCATGGCATCAATAATTGCTTTTCCTTTGGCTGTTTTATGCATGTTAAGGAAAGCATCCTTTATCTTTTTTCTGAGCGCAGGTTCAATATCCCTCGTTACTACAACGGGAGGAATCCCATAGGGAGGGGAGCGCTTGATGATTCTTGCCTGTCTGGCATAGGGAGAGCCGGTCTTCAGCATATGTTCATACACAAGGCTCTCCACGGCGGCGCCGTCCACGATCTTCTTAGCAACCATCTCTACGGACTTGTTATGGCTGTAACTGTAAAGAAATCTATTAAAAAACTTTTCCGGCGTAAAGCCCATGCCCTTCAGCAGGTAGGTCGGATAGAGCTTGCCCGTATTGGATTTGGGGTCTGTAAAGGCAAAAGCCCGTCCCTTTAGTTCGGGAAAAGTTTTCATGGGGCTGTCGTTATGGACGATGATATAGGAATGATAAAGGGGTCTGCCGTTTACGGTGGGCGCGACCAAAAGCTCCACGCCGAACTGCTGGCGGTTCTTCACATAGGGTGCAGAGCAAATGAAGGCTATCTTGACCTCGCCTTTTTCCAGAAGCGCATCCATTTCATCGTAGGTCCTACGGTTAACCATCTGTACCGGCTGTTTTATCTGCTCCCCGATGTAATCAATAATATCCTGGTAGTATTTGACGGCGTCAACAGGGGTGATCATGGAGGCGACGCCAATTTTAACAACATTGCTGGATAGGGCAAAAGCATTTTGCAAAAAAAGAAGGGGCAGAAAGGAAGCGAGGGAAACCAATAGCAGCTTGATTTTGTGTTTCATTTATTGAGCCCGTTTTCGGTCTTACCCGCCGTAGCTGTGAAGCCCGGAAAGTATCAGGTTGACGCCAAGGTAACAGAAGATCGTGGCGCTGAAGCAGACTATCGAGAGCACCGCCGCCTTTTTCCCCCGCCATCCCTTCGTGATCCGGGCATGCAGGTAGGCCGCATAGATGAGCCAGACGATAAGCGACCATGTCTCCTTGGGATCCCAGCTCCAGTAAGTTCCCCAGGCCACATTCGCCCAGAAGGCGCCGGTAATGATGCCGATCGTCAACAGCGGGAAGCCGATGGCGATGGTTTTATAACCGACCTCATCAAGCAGATCGGACGCCGGCAGGTAACCCAGAACCCCCTCCCTTTTTCTTGCCGGTCTGTTTTCGGCGTTAACCTTGAAAAGATACAGAAAGCTCACGCCAAAAGATACGGCAAAGGCCGCATATCCCACAAAGCACGTCACCACGTGGGCAATC
>CAYHTN010000119.1:2221-2591 GCA_964359565.1 uncultured Gammaproteobacteria bacterium | reverse complement strand
GCCTCTTCGATGTCACCATTATTGGCGCGATGAGCCTCCCAATGGTCTTCTGGCACCTCCCCAAGCTCTACACAGGGAAGATCAGGACCATCCGCCAGGTCTCCATGCTGACGGGGAAAAGGGTGATCGCCTCTTCAGAGCAGCGAGTCCTCCTGGATATCGACGGCGAGCAGCCGGGTACACTTCCGGCCGAATTGGAGATCGTCCCCGCCGCTCTTAACATGATCATGAAAAAATCCGTCTGACCATCTCCGTCTCCATCGTCATCCCATCCCCCTACACTCTCATCCCCCTCTCCCGCCAGGGGAGAGGAGGTACTGGAGCATTCCGCGAATCATTATTGACGGCTTCGTAAAAAGTCCGGATGCTG
>CAYHTN010000119.1:0-2211 GCA_964359565.1 uncultured Gammaproteobacteria bacterium | reverse complement strand
TATCATCAAAAAATCCGTCTGACCATCTCCGTCTTCATGAATCATTATTCGCCGGACCGGCAAACAGCAGCGCGAACCGGTTGTGGTGAAAAATTCCCCAGGGCCTGGGTAAGTTTTCAACGATTCTCCGTCCGCGGTCACAAACAATACCGGACAGTTAGGGGAAATCTGCGCTGATTTTCCGGCGGCTTACAAGATTCAGCGCCGTTTCTTTCCTGTTGGCATGCCCATTGCAGGGATTGCAGCGAATGTGTCGCTCGAGAAGAACGGTGAAAGGATAGGGTTTTGATGAAACGTTTTCTAACCATTACGGCAGCCCTGATGCTCCTGGTTTTTACCCTGGCCTTTGCCGCGGAGAAACCGCCGGCCGCCGCTCCCCTTCCTCCCCGGGTCCCGGAGATGAGCGCCGCCGGGAAGGTCATGGAAATATCCGATACGGTTTTGCGTATCGAACGCACCCTGAAGGGGAAAGTGGAAACGATGGAATTTTACCTGGAGAAGCCCTTCCTCAATATCAAGGTTGGGGAGCAGATCAGGGTCAACTACCGGGAAAAGGAAGGTCGGAACGTACTGCTCCGGGTGGCGCCGGCGAAAAAGACGGCCGTTCAGAAAACCGGGAAAGAGGCCCCGAAGGAGACAAAGCCGGTCGTAACCAAGGAAGCGCCGAAGACGAAAGCTTATTAATAAAGAGTTTTTTCACCTTCACCATGGTTGGTGAGGGATGCAATGGGCAGTTCCCCATGATCGCCGGTCAACGGCCGATCGGAAAGGGAGTTGCAAAAATAAAAAAGAGGAGGTAGTTCAAGATGAAACGTTTGATGGTACTGTTTGTCGGTTTGGTTTTCCTGTTCTGCACTTCCGCGATTGCAGCCGAGAAGGCAACACCCGCCGCTCCGGCCGCTCACGCCGCAGCCGCCGAGCCCGCAAAGGCCGAAGTAAAGGCAGAGAAGAAGGAAGTGAAGAAGGAAGCAAAGAAAAAGAAACCAGCAGCAAAGAAAAAGGCAAAGAAGGAAGCAAAGGAAGAACCGAAGAAGGAAGGCGCCGCTACTCCGGCCGCTCCGGCCGCTCCGGCGAAGAAGTAAGCCTTTTCCGCGAGCTTCACCTGCTTTGCGGGGTGCGGGGATTCGTCCCCGCACCCCCTTGCTACTCGCTTTTCAATGGTCACATCCGGTTTTGGGAGAGCGCGAGGGTGAAATTCCCGCGCGCCACTCAACTCGTCAATCCACCAATTTATAGCCCTTCTCATTGAAAAGCTTCAGACATACATCTACCACCTCAGGGTCATAGAGGACACCCTTGTTCTTGACAATCTCATCCAAAGCTGCATTAATTCCCAAACCCGGTCGATAAGGACGATGTGAAGCCATGGATTCAACAACATCGGCTACTGCCATGATTCGAGACTCAAGAAGAAGCTCATTTCCGGTCAAACCGTTCGGATAACCAGAACCATCCATCCGCTCATGATGCTCCAGAACCATTCTCGCAATGGGCCAGGAAAAGTCAATGTCCTTCAATATGTCATATCCGGACTGGGGATGTACCTTTATCAGATTAAATTCAATGTCTGTAAGTTTCTTCGGTTTGCTCAAAATTTCTGCGGGTACTGATATCTTACCTATATCATGAATTGTGCTTGCCATCCTGAGGCCGTCTATCTGCTCAGTTGTAAGACCACCTATTGCTCCTGCAATTGCGCGTGAAAGATCAGCTACCCTTCGCTGATGACCCGCTGTATAAGGGTCTCTCGTTTCAGCAGTCACTGCCAATGCCTGAACAGTTGCCCCCAAAGTTTTATGCAATCGTTCAAAACTATCTTTCAGTTCTTCCTCCGCACGTTTTCGTTGGGTAATATCCTCAATATTGCCCTCATAGTAGAGGATTTGTTCATCATCATTTCTTACAGCCTGGATATTTGTGGTTACCCAAATAGTTCCGCTGTCCTTCCTCTTAAATTGAACTTCGCACCGCTCTACAAAACCAAATTTTTCAACCATGTTCAGCAATGCATCACAGGCTTCTTTATGAACATAGAGCTGAGTGAAAACGTCCGTAACATTTGCCATAAGCTCGTCAGGAGACTTATAACCCAACATGTTTGCAAACGCTTTGTTTACTGTAATAAATTTTCCTTCAGGAGTAGCTTGATAAAGACCTTCCATGGCACGATCAAAAATATCACGATATTGCGTCTCACTTTTCATCAGGGCA
>CAYHTN010000118.1:0-2637 GCA_964359565.1 uncultured Gammaproteobacteria bacterium | reverse complement strand
GGTTCTCCCCCACTTTTAGAATAAAAAAGTTCATTTGGCACACTTTGGTAGGCGAAACCCAACGCCAACCGTTCGTGGTACTCAGTAATTTTTTGGGTTTCGCGCCTCAACCCAACCTTACTACTGGATTTTGGGGTCTACGAGATGTTCCGGAAAAACAACATCGAGATAGCCCATTCCCAGCGCGACATTTACATTCGCTCTGTTGTACCGTTCTAACTTCAAAACGCCAGTGAGCGGCATAACGAAGAGGCTCAAGATATCCGGTAGGGGGTGGCTTGCTGTCAAGGGAACAGGATTTTTTTGAAAGTAAATAGAGATAGCAACTATTTATCAATAAACAGAAAATAGTCGCTGTCCCCTGTTTGTCGAACCATCTAATTGAACAAGGTAACCGGAGCGAGGAACGAGCGTCCGGTTGACCGTCATGTTATGCCTTCTCCAGCTTTTTCTTACAACGCTCGATTCTTTTACCCCAATCTCCGGCCCATCCTTGCTCTTCAGCCCGCGCACACAACTTGATCGTTTCCTCAAAATTTTTCTGTTTTTCCAAAATGATTGCTAACTGCTCATATCCCTTATGGCTGGGCAGCGGCGAATCTTTGTACTCGGCCTTGAATGCGTCCGCTGCTTTTGGCGCAAGCTCTATCTGTTGCTTGCACGCCTCAACAGCCTTCTCCAGATATTCCGGTTTGTCTCGGTCCTTGTAATAGATGTTAATCTTTTCCCCATACAAAAAATGAACGTCGAGAACCAGCGTTTCGGTCTTCGATAACTCTTCGGCCTTTTCCAGTATCTTGTATGCGATGGGCCGCTCCTCTTCCATCGAAAACCACCCGGCCAGCGCCCAGAGCAGGCCGACGGCTGTTTGACTCGTATAACTGATCTCTCCGGACGTTAACGAGTCGCCCGAGGAGCCAAGTGGTTGAAACTTTTTCTGAATGTATTGGCGTTCTTCATCGGAGAAGGCAGAAATCCACCAACCGTCCAAACCAAAGTAGCCAATGCTTCCCTTGACCATTCTCTTTCCCTTAAGGAATCCAAATAGCCCCACGCCATACCTCCTGTTTGATTCGCATAACGTTAAAGCTTAATCAACCGGACAGTTGAAAAGCACGAACCTATTGATCGTTACCGTATCTAGGCCGTACTTGCTTTTCAGATATCGTACGACTCCGTTTATATCCTTTCGCTCGTCACTGCAATCGGCGATGAAACATTCGTCCACTTTCTCCATCTCCTTTGGATCGACCACAGCGAATTTGACTCGAAACACGTCTGTAAGCATCGTGTGTTTGAAAACGCTATAGCGGGGGGAGAAAGGGTTAAGGCAGAGCTTGATGGATTGATCGTCGTGCAAGACTACGCCGTAAAGGTCCTTATACTTGAAGAAAATGGACTCATGAAAGAAAAAGCATTCCTTCTGATAAAACTTCTTTCGATCGACCGTGCAACCCTCTAATAGTTCGGTTCCGTAGAGTAATCCCATCGTAGTGTGACCCGTCAATACCGTAATTCCGCCTACTTTTCGTGTAATGAACCAAACGAGCGTGAAGTTCGCATCATCTCGATCTGGAAAATCACGAATCTGGCGCCACGCATCACGCAAAAGGGTTTCTAGTGGAACTGCTTTGTAAGAGAGAGGAGTTCCTTTTGGCGACTTCAATAAATCGCGCAGTTGCTGATCGTCGTTCTTCGATTTCACTTCAACGAGTACGTCACCTTCAGGCATCATAACCCGTAAGTCGGGTGTCTTGTGTGTAGGTAGCTCAGGAATTATCTGGACTTGGAGTCCATTGTTTTGCAAGAGCCGTAAAACAAACATTTGGTCGGGATCGTCTTTCATGCGCGGATTCCACGAAAATCATGTTCCGAAAGTATAACGGCTGGGCTTCACCTGCTCGTGCAAAGCGTAGCGGAACGCGAGTCAGGTGCAAGCCCGTGTTAGGCCACGCCCTATTGATAAGTTAAGCGGGAATTTCGTCCAACACATTGCTTGTAAATTTCTTAACAGCACCAATCCAACAATTTACATCATCCTTGGTCAGAGAAGCCGCTTTGCCCGTTGTGTGTTTTCTGTCAACCCTATGGACAATTTGATGTCTTCGTTTCATCAACTTTGATATGTCAGTGAAAGAACTCTGGACTTTCACGATTGTAATGCCTATGTCTTCCAACAAATTTGATATCTCGGTGGTGTTATTGTAATTCGAACGTTCTAAGTATTCTTCCACTGAGAGTTTGATAAGTTCGTCAACCCTCTTATTGCGATAATCAGCCAAATCACCAAGAGAGAATTTCAATTTTTTTCCCATCCCAGCCAACGGAATATCCTCCAGTTTCTCCGCTGGAACCAAAGGCAATTTCCAGGCAGCAATGCTTCGCAAAAAATCTTCTAGGGTAGCATGCAAAAACACAGTGGCCGCACGCAAAATATCGGTATCCGTAACCTTTTGGGTTCTCTTAGGAGCAGAATTCTCGAAAATGTCCACGAGATTTTTAACTCGATGTAAGTTTTTCTCTAATCGGTCTTCTATTTCGTCTTTCATTTAGTTCTCCGATATAAGAATTGAAGATTTCACTTTTCCGGCAAAATTCCAGGGACACCATACTTAATTCATTCAATCAATCGTTCCT
>CAYHTN010000117.1:0-2692 GCA_964359565.1 uncultured Gammaproteobacteria bacterium | reverse complement strand
CTTTAAGCCGTCGCGGACATCCGGAAGCGCACGGTCCACGATGACCGACATGGCAAGGAAACTTTGGTTCAGTCGATGGCGACGGAGCTGCTGCCATGCGTTATACCGAAGCGAAACTCGCCGGTTTGGCCGAAGAATTGTTATTTGATATTGAAAAAGAAACCGTTCCATTCCGTCCAAACTATGATGGTACCGAACAAGAACCAGTGATCCTTCCAGGGAAGCTCCCCAACTTACTGTTGAATGGAACCCTCGGAATCGCCGTCGGCATGGCGACCAACATTCCGCCGCATAGTCTGACGGAGCTTTGTAATGGGATCGCGGCCTTGCTTGAAAATCCTGAAATAACGATGGAAGAACTGCTGACGCATGTCCCGGGTCCTGATTTTCCAACGGGCGGTATTATCTACGACAAACAAGCGATGCACACTGCTTATTCCACTGGTCGTGGCGGCATTGTGATGCGCGCAAAGACGGAAATTATCGAAGAAAAAGCCGGGCAATTCCAAATTATCGTCACTGAGATCCCGTATCAGGTGAACAAATCCACCCTGATCGAGAAGATTGCCGAATTGGTAAGCGAAAAGAAGCTCGAAGGCATTCGCGACTTACGTGATGAATCCAACAAGGACGGTATTCGGGTGGTGGTTGAGCTCAAGAAAGATGCCTACCCAAAGAAGGTCTTGAACCATCTCTTTAAGATGACGCAGTTGCAAGAGACGTTTCACGTCAACATGTTGGCACTGGTCGATGGAATCCAGCCCCGCGTGCTGACGCTCAAAAATATTTTAGAAGAGCACGTTAAACATCGCCAGACCGTCGTCCGTCGTCGCACCGAATATGATCTCAAGAAGGCAAAAGAGCGCGCCCATATTCTTGAAGGGTTACGGATTGCGCTCTTGCACATCGATGATGTCATCGCGACCATCAAAAAATCGAAAGATAAAGATGAAGCGAAGGTAAACTTGATGACGAAGTTCCGTTTGAGCGAACTTCAATCGATGGCGATTCTCGAAATGCGCTTGCAGCAACTCGCGAATCTTGAGCGTCTTCGCGTCGAACAAGAATACGATGAAAAGATGAAATTGATCGCAGAGCTCGAAGCAATTTTGAAATCCGAGAAGCGCATTCGCGATATCATCAAGAAAGAAGTGTTAGAACTCAAAGAAAAATATGGCGATGATCGCCGCACCCAGATGGTCCCTCATCCGGTCGGAGAGTTCTCCATGGAGGATCTTGTGCCTCAAGAGGACTGTATCGTCATGTTGACCTCTGATGGGTACGTGAAGCGCCTCTCGCCAGACACCTTCAAAACCCAGCATCGTGGCGGGAAGGGCGTGGTTGGTCTCGCGACTAAAGAAGAAGATTCTGTCTCGGAGATGCTCACGACCAATACGCATACCGAGATCATGTTCTTTACAACCCGTGGCCGCGTCTTCCGTTTGCAAGCTTACGAAATTCCAGAAGGAAGTCGCACATCAAAGGGTCAGGCTATCGTCAATTTTCTTCAACTTGCTCCAGGGGAGAAAGTTTCCGTGACGCTTCCGATGGACGACGTCGAAGGCGCTCGATACTTTGTCATGGTGACGAGCCGCGGCACCATTAAGAAATCTTCCCTCGAAGAATTCGCAAACGTACGTCGAAGCGGCCTCATTGCGATCACGCTTGATGAAGGCGACAGCTTGATTTGGGTGAAGCCATCCGCTGGCAAAGATGATATCTCGCTTGTGACAAGAGATGGACAATCGATTCGTTTCTCTGAAGATGATGTCCGTCCGATGGGTCGAAATGCCGCGGGTGTCAGAGGGATTAAGCTCCATGAAAAAGACGAGGTCGTCGGCATGGACGTCATTAACCCGGTCCTCGCCGATAAAGGGAAGCTCGCGCTCTTTGTTGTGACCGAAAATGGCCTTGGAAAACGCACGGATGTCGCAGAATATAAGACTCAGGGTCGTGGGGGAAGTGGCATTCGTACCGCTCGCGTCACCGATAAAACAGGGTGTGTCGTTGGTGCGTATATTTCGAGCGCCGATGACGAGCGCGACATTGTCTTGATTTCCAAGAAAGGAATCGTTGTTCGCACGCCATTTAAAAACACCCCACTATTAGGTCGTGACACTCAAGGTGTTCGCATCATGCGCTTCAAGGAAGAAGGGGATGCGCTCAGTACCGTGACATTCGTTCAGGGGGATTAGTGTCCATCCGTAACTACAAACGGCCCTGAAAAAAGAGGGCTGTTTGTATTCTTATCAGGCAGACAAGAGGAGACGTGAAACTGATCTTCTGGTATCATTTTTTTATGGAGATTAAAATGAACATGACCCAAGATCTGCGAATGACTCAGCAACTGAGTGTGGAAGCACGTCTTCAATTAAGACAGTCTTTTACCATGGTGATGAAATCTCAGATCGCTGAAATGCAAGGAGAAACGGTTGGGCAACCGGCGGAACTCGTCGGTCGCGTCATCCATAACGTTCTTTCCCCTATCACCCCCCTCTCTTTAAAAGAGGCCTTGGAGGCCGTGTTTACTGACGAAGCTTTTCTCACACAAATCATGACGGATGCATCGTCTCTCATGACGCCTACAAAAAGAGCGGTTCAGGAATGCGTCGTGCATCATTTTCACAACGTGCATCGAGGGGAGTTTTTGCTTCAAAGCGAAGATGATCCAGATGCTAGAGAGCCAGGGATG
>CAYHTN010000116.1:0-2717 GCA_964359565.1 uncultured Gammaproteobacteria bacterium | reverse complement strand
GGGGGCAGCTTCCGATTCCCTGCTTTTGGCAGGCCACGGTATTCCCTATTTAGGTTCCAGTAATTTGGAACCACCTGACTACATTTAGACGCTATTTTTGTATAAAGGCTCTCTTTTGTCAACACAAATTTATGACGCTGTCAGGAGTTTAACCAGCCTTTCATTCTCTTCTCTGTTTCTGACCGCAATCCTGAAAAATCTATTTCCAAGCCCATCAAAGGAGGAACATGATCTGATAAGTATCCCTTCCTTTGCAAGGGTTGCCGCAAGAGTATCAGCATCCACCCCATCCTTATTAATCTTAAGAAGGATGTAGTTCGCAGAGGAAGGGAAGGGCGTAAGCCCTTGAATCCCCTTCAATGCAGAAAAAAGATGATCCCGCTCCTTTTCCACGTATCTTCTGCTCTCTTCGATGTACTCAGTATCACCTAACCCTTCAATGCCCGCAATAGACCCAAGAGCATTGACGCTCCAAGGTTCCTTGTAAACTGTCATCTCCCCGATCCTCTCCTTATTTCCTACCGCAAAGCCTATCCTAAGGCCAGGGATTCCGAAGAACTTGGTCATAGACCTGAGAACTATAAGATTAGACCTCTCCACCGCTTCTCTTTTGACTGACTCCATCTCGGCAAAATCGATAAAAGCCTCATCCACTATGCATAACGTATCATGATTCAAGGCCGTATCAACTATTTCAAGGATATCGCTTTTTGGGATTAATGCCCCCGTTGGGTTTCCTGGATTGCAGATATACAGGATATCGTATCTTCCTTTTAAAACACGCATCAGAGGATCAACTCTCAGCCTGAACCCGTCTTCCTCAAGCATGAGAAAATAATCTATGCCGCATCCGGCGATCTTAAGGGCGTTTTTATATTCGCTGAAGGTAGGGTTGACAATAAGGGCCTTTTTGGGCTTGAATGCCCTGGGAACAAGATAAACACGCTCAGTAGAGCCGTTACCTGCAATCAAACAGTAATTCGGACCGCCGTAAAACCTGGCCGCTTCTGAGGTGAGGGCTTCTGCAAACTGCTCAGGGTAGTGGAGAATCGAGTCAACCCCTTCAATAATAGCCTTCCTGGCCCTTTCAGACATTCCCAGAGGATTTATGCTGGCGCTGAAGTCTATAATGTCTTCCGGTCTCAGACCGTACCTTCTCGCAACCTCTCTTATATTCCCGCCGTGGATGTGGTTTATACGCATCTCTGTCCCCAGATTGATAAAACAACAATTGATATCAGTACCATCAATGCCGATGTCATAAGCATGAGCCTTCCTGCCTCTCTCACATCTCTAACCTGAAACTCTCCAGCATCATCACCTATAAAAGGCTTATTGCTCGGCATGCCGCCGTAATACGAAAGTCCTCCGAGCCGCCTTCCGAGTGCTCCGGCAACTGCTGCTTCCGGGTATCCGGAGTTGGGGCTCGGATGGTTCCCACTGTCCCTTAATGTTATCCTCCATGCCCTTCTACAGTCCTTGCGCAATATGAACGCGGCAACAGCTAACAGGATTGCCGTTATCCTTGCCGGGATATAGTTAGCAATATCATCAAGCCTTGCAGAGGCCCTGCCGAAATAAAGATACTTCTCGTTTTTATACCCGACCATGGAATCGAGGGTGTTTATGGCCTTATATGCCATCGCCAGCGGAGGGCCGCCTATAGCCAGATAGAAGAGAGGAGCAATTACCCCGTCAGATGTATTCTCCGCTACTGTCTCTAGCAAAGCCCTCGTTATCCCTTTTTCGTCGAGGCTGCTGGTGTCCCGGCCAACGAGACAGGAGAGTTCATTTCTTGCACCATCCAGATTCTTGGCGTCAAGCATTGCTGCAACCTTCAACGGTTCTTGGTATAGGCTTTTTGCTGCAATAGTCGTATATCCAAAAAAGACGGCTGCAAACCATCCTGTCCATTGATGGAGATGGGATGTTAATTTGATTATAAAATCAACTGCAACGAAGGCAGAAACAGGAATTACGACCGCCAACATCGCCCCGGCAAGAAGTTCAGCAGTCTTGAACTTTGCAAGCCTTCTTAATGTTCCCTCTCCTAAAGATATACCTCTCCCAATCAAAACAACCGGATGCGGGAACCATCTGGGATCACCCAGCAGCAGATCGAGGAAGAATGCACAGAGGACAAGACTGGCTGAAGGCTGAGGGCTGAAGACTGAAAACTCATTGCTCATTGCTCATCACTCATCACTCATTGCTGATATCTTGCCAGCTTCCAGGAAAGCATCTCTGAGAGGAAGACTATATCTTCCAGAGGAAGGTAGTCCTTAATAGACGAATCAAAAAGGACCTGGACTGACGCAGGAAACTCTTCATCCCCCTTCCAGTAGATGTAGGTAATCGGGATATTCGGAAAGGCCTGAAATTGATATGCAAGATCGCCCATTGTGACCTCTAAGCCACCTGATCCTTCGCAAGCCTTCTCGAACCCTTCGGGGTTATCGCCATAGGCATTGAGCAGAGGCATCTCTACCCGCTTCTTGAAGACACTGAAATATTTATCTCCTCCGGGGATATCCTTGTAAGAAGACAGTTCATTGCTTAGAGGTTTGTCGGAGGCGTAAATGAGGTAATGAAGCAGGAGTACGTGGGCCACGAGTCCGACCTGGTGATGGTCTGGAAATTCAATACCGCCACCGGGATGGACCAGGGTATATTCCTGTCCCAGCAGTCGCAGAGAGATCAGGGAGTTGGAACAGCTG
>CAYHTN010000115.1:0-2745 GCA_964359565.1 uncultured Gammaproteobacteria bacterium | reverse complement strand
TCGAACCTTTTGCTCACGCAAAAAAACGTGGTGGTGGTGTATCCCGAAAACGTGGTAGACGTGGTGGTGGAAAACGTGGTGGACCCCTCCGAAAACGTGGTGGTGGTGCGGAAAAACGTGGATCAAAACGTGGTGGGTGGTGGTGAAATAAAACAATGGGCAGCCGTGAAGGCTGCCCGCTCAATGACTCGTGAAAAGTCGTTAAGTTTTGTTATGGCTTGGCTTTACAACCGTGCTCGAACACTTTTCCAATCCCAAGCCTGACCCAAGGAGGAGCACGAGGAGGATGATCCGCCTCGTTCCTCAAATGCTCTCCGAAACCCAAAACATGGCCTCAAACCCATCCCCCTGCTAGTTGAACAGCTAGTTGAATCAGAGTTCAACTAGCTGACCATGAAAAAGCAACATTCCTTAGCCAAATATTCAAACCAAAAACCACTGACTACTACTGTGACCACACAATCAACTGAACGACAAAGTATATATACAATAACTACCTATATACAATCTTTATCTTTACTTGAATCTATTCATCTATCATTCTCTTATCTTTTATTCACATATCTACCCTTTGACAGACAATAACAAAGTATTCTAAATACCAACTGTCTGAGGGGAAAGCGGAGGGGAAGCAGGGGGAAGGAGGGAGGGGGTGGAAACGGACAAAAAACAACATTGAGAACAAAAACAGGAGGGGAAAACTAAAACGGAAATTGAGATCTAACCAAATCGATTTATTGACCAGCTTTGAGCTATCTGAGAAGGTTTAACGACCCAGCAGAACCAAGGAATGCCACGAAGGAGGCTCGAATGGGTATTTCATTTCACATGGGTGACTCGCGGGTAGTCGTCGCGATCCCGCAGGCGGGGGTCGTTCTCAAGTTCCCCCGCGTTCACGTCCGCAACTTGGGCCGCTTGTTCGCAAGCGAGTTCAAGGATCGTCCGTTCCGTGTCGGTCTCAAGAAGAACCTCGTGTCACTCTTCAAGTACGACGTAGACACTCTCTGGGCTCCGAAGCGACTCTTGTTCAAAGGGTTCGCGGACAACTGGCGGGAATGGAGGTTCTCGCGAGAGCTCGACCATCCGGTTCTGGCGCGAACGTATCTCTTCATGGGGGGGGGTAAATGTGCAGGCTTACGCTGCACCGTTGCCCTTCCAAGTTGAAGAGACGTTCGAAGGGGTCATGGAGTTCGTGCGGCGGTTTCTGCCTATCCTCGGGAACAAGATCACCAGAGACGGGCACCACTTCGAGAACCACGAGAACTTCGGTGTGATCGATGGCCACTTCGTGGTCGTGGACTACGCCGGACACAAGGTTCAATCGATCCTTCGGGAACATGCCGACGACCTCGTGCGTGGCTTCCCTCTCAAGTAGCCTTCACAGGCGAACAGACTCCCCCTCCCCTTCCGCACTCGCGGCAACGTACCCGGCTTTTCTTGCTTGGAACCCTGCCTCGGGTGCGTTGCTGTTTCAGATAAAGTACATCGCTCAAAACCAAATACGTCCTCTTCCGCATCAGGGCTATTCATTCTAGCGCCAGCTTTTCCTTTCTCAAGGTAGAACTCCCTTCGCTCGTCTCCACCTGTGACAAAGGCAAGCTATCAGGCGCTTCTTTCTAGCCCGTCTGATGCGACGTATTCGGCCGGTCCATTGGATCTATTACAAAGGCCGTTTTTTCATTTCTATGGAAAATCTCATTCTCTCTAGCTGGAAGGGCTCAGCGAACACTGCAGAATCCGTGAAAAAGCAGATTATCGCTCGCTGGGGCGAAGCCGAAGCAGGCAGCTACGATCCGAAGTCAAACTGCCTCACCTTCAATCAATGGCACGCTCACGGCTACCGAGTGAAGAAGGGTGAGAAAGCTCTTAAGTCTATTACGATCATTGAAAAGAAGGACGAAAAGGGCGAAGTAGTCGCAAAATACCCGAAGACGGTGAATTTGTTCTACGTATTGCAGGTTGAGAAGGTTGGGTGAAGTAGGCAAGCGAACAGGGATCGGGTCCGAAGGGATCCGGTCCCTATTTCCATGAGCCCAATGCAGGCCAGTCATTACGACCTTGAAGATAGGCTCTTCTCAGAGCCAGTTCTGCCTCATGCTCTTCGGCATGGGACAATAGGCCCAGGTATGAATAGAGTTGTGGCTTTGAGATGCCGTCTGTTTTCATGTTGCGAATCATTCTCTGTTTTGTGCGTTTCCTAAGCAGTCTGTGATTTGGGAAGAGAATATATCCTAAAAAATCTATCCCCTGCCGCAGCTTACGAAGAACAATCTTGCCCGGGTGTAGCTCGAGATGAAGACGCTGTTTTAGAAAAGATTCCATATCCGGCAAAAGCGCCATGAGAGCGTTTGGATCTTGATCGACAACGATAAAATCATCTGTGTAGCGTAGGTAATATTTCACCTTGAGTTTTTCTTTCACGAAGTGATCAAATGGGCTCATGTACACGTTTGCGAAAAGCTGGGATGTGAGATTTCCAATCGGAATTCCTAGAAGCTCTCTCTCTCTCTCTCTCTCTCTCTCTCAACTAAGTTATCCACAGTTGCAAAGCTATTTGTTATATCGTGGAGTAATCTCAGGACTTTTGGATCAGAAACTTTTGTCTCGATAAGCTTGGTCAGAATATCACGATCAATGCTCGCAAAAAACTTGCGAATATCACATTTCAGCGCCCAACATGGCCGTGTATAGTTACGACTCACTTTCCGCGTAAACTGCTCTAACCGAGCTATTGCCGCGTGCGTC
>CAYHTN010000114.1:0-2785 GCA_964359565.1 uncultured Gammaproteobacteria bacterium | reverse complement strand
AGATTGCCCTGTTTTTTTCGTAATCCGCGAGATTTGTTTGAATATTAGGTAGGTCTGGCGTCCTCGCCCGACATTATGATGACAAGCGGGGACGCTTACCCTACTATAGTAACGCACCATCTGAAATGATTTTTTTAGGGATGTGCTGGGTAATGGCAGCGATAAACTCCTCCGCCGTATAGATATGAAAGTTTTTCTTGTTTTTGCCGCTGGTCATTTTAGAACGATAAATAACCGCGCCCGTTTCCTGGTTATATGTCAGCTTCTCAAGGGAGAAGGTGTTACGAACAATATATTGGGCGAGCGCCACCCGTCCTTTTTCGTCATCTTTTGCAATCCACGCCTTATTGTGAACGCTGAAACCGGAATGTCTCCAGTTCATAAGTTTCTTGATTATGTCATCAATAACGGGGTAAAAATTGACAGAAGGAGAATAAAACAGGAGGCAACTACCATCGCAAACCAACCTCAAGAACCGGGGCATGATGCCTGAGTAATTTTTTTTCAAAAAGTTTTTTCTGACTCCGCGCACACACCCAAAGTTTTAAGGCGCCCTGCCCCCAGTCTTCCTCACCTTCAACACCGCTTACAAGCATCTTCAAAAAAACATCTGGAAGAATAATCGTTTTTTCCTGTATAATAAACAAATCAAAAAAAGGAATCACACTATGAACAGTGCTGCGTAATCGCATAGCGTTTTCATCGGAGGCTCTCAATACGTGAAAATTGAATATATAAGATTAAAAAACTTTAAGTCCCTCCAAGACATCGAGATGCGTGACATCCCTGATATGTGTGTCCTGGTTGGAGCCAATGGGTCAGGAAAATCCACGCTTTTCAGTCTATTTGGTTTTTTAAAAGACGCGCTGACCGACAACGTACACGTCGCCTTAACAAAATTGGGCGGGAGCCGTGGCTATCAAGAGGTGCGTAGCAGAAACTCGGAAGGCCCGATAGAAATCGAATTAAAGTTCAGAGATCAACCTTCATCGCCCCTCGTTACATATTCTTTGACTATTTCCGAGGAAAATGGTCGGCCCATCATTGAACGTGAAGCCTTAAAATATCGACGAGGAAGCAAGGGGCAACCCTGGCGTTTTCTGGATTTTTCCAGAGGGCAAGGAACGGCTGTCACTAATGAACCCGCTGAGGTTACGGATGTCGCTGAATTAGTACGTGACGAACAAACTCTTAAATCTGCTGATATCCTTGCTATAAAGGGATTGGCCCAATTCAAACGATTCCCTGCTGTTGTAGCGCTTGGCAATCTAATTGAGAATTGGCACATATCCGACTTTCACATACAACGTGCAAAGCCGGAACAGGAAGCCGGTTACGCCGAGCATCTGTCAAAAGAAGGCGAAAATCTCTCGTTAGTCACAGAATATCTTTACGCTCACCACCCGGAAACGTTTAATCGCATCATCGACGCCATGAAACACCGAGTTCCCGGCATTACACGAATCGCGGCTAAAACAACGGAAGAAGGCCGTGTGCTGCTCAAATTTCAAGATGGAGCCTTCGAAGATCCGTTTCTCGCAAGACACGTTTCCGATGGCACCATCAAGATGTTTGCATACCTTGTGCTTCTGTATGATCCCAAATCGCATCCGCTCCTATGCGTTGAAGAGCCGGAAAACCAGCTCTATCCTAAACTTCTGGCCGAACTGGCCGAAGAATTCCGTGCCTATGCCCGTCGTGGTGGCCAGGTCTTTATCTCGACCCATTCACCGGATTTTCTCAATGCCACCGAGTTGCATGAAGTTTTTTGGCTTGCCAAAGACCAAGGGTACACGCGAATAAAGCGGGCACAGGAGGACGAACAAATCAAGACCTATATCGAGCAAGGTGACCAGATGGGCTACCTGTGGAAAGACGGCTTTTTTAAGGGGGCAGACCCAGAATGAGCGAAATTGTTTTCTTCCTTGAGGAAAGATCAGCGGAGGCTCTTCTTAAGATTATAATTCCAAAAATATTGAATCCTGTGCCGACCTGTCGTTATATAGTATTTGAAGGAAAACAAGACCTTGATAAACGATTGACGAACCGAATGAGGGGATACCTGGTTCCAAACGCACGATTTGTAGTACTCAGAGACCAGGACTCTGGAGACTGTCGCGTCATTAAACATTCGCTAAGGGCGAAATGCAATGATGCACTACGCCCTGAGGCGCTAATCCGCATTGCATGTCGGGAATTGGAAAGTTGGTATCTTGCCGATATGCTTGCAATCGAGAAAGGGCTTAGAGTCAGCGGCCTGACTCGTTGTAAAGATAAAAGAGGTTTCCGTAACCCAGACTTAATCCAGTCTCCTGCCAGAGAATTGGCTCGACTTGTCAAGACCTACCAAAAAATCGCTGGCGCTCGGTCAATCGCGCCATACATGAATCTCGAAAATACGGCATCCCAAAGCTTTCGGCAATTCGTTGATGGCATTCGTCGTCTCGCACAGCCTAATGTATGAATTATGCAGGCTGCGCAAAATATTTCTTCAAGAGGTTTCAAGTCAACATCCGGCATTACGTAAAATGTGCCGGTCTTTCGAAAAAGCCCGTCAGATTCCGCATGACATGATGGGCAAAACCACCTGCCTTTGCAGCTAAAAGCAAGCCCTTGACACGATAGTGTCAAGGGCAAGCAAATATTCCTCGCTGCAATCCCACAGCGCACCCTGGCAAAGCCATTCTTCAGGTCGCCGCGGGTCAAAAATTCTGGACAGCCGCTCCTATGATAGGACGAAAGAAACCGTACTTCTGCTCAAACCGTTCTTCATAGCATCGTTTAT
>CAYHTN010000113.1:0-2812 GCA_964359565.1 uncultured Gammaproteobacteria bacterium | reverse complement strand
ATTCAGGAGGGCATCCCAGAAGAGGTTCAGATCGTCTTCGTTGAACCCGGTCTGCGCGGCAAGCGGCGCAGATATGAACCCGTGGCATCTGTAGAGACCGTAAGGAACAGTAAACTTTCGCCCCATCGTTCGGTTGTCCCCCTGCTGCTTCTCCGCCTCTGCCTCCGTGGTGACCGCCATACGTGTGATGCTGTGTTCCAGAGGAACAATCTGATCAATGCTGCGGGCAAAGGTAAGTTGAACAGGGCCACGAACTTGACCGGCGTTTTTGCCGGTTGACATAACTGCCCCGAAGGTTCGTACATCATAGTAGGATTTGCACATATACTGTCTGGCAGCCTCTGTCTTGTCTCCCTTTTCCTTGTTCTTGACCTCTTCCTGTTCATGGGCTTTGTCTATTAGTGTGTTGAGTATGGCCTTTTCTTTCACAAAGATGTCGTAGGTTGCTGCATCGCTTTTTGCAAGCTGGACATAGTTTCTAACCTTTCTCTTTAAGCATACGTCAGTCACCAATCCATTTCCTGTTTCAGGGTCAATGCGCGGAAGGTTCCCGGCATCCGGGTCTCCGTTGGGGTTTCCGTCTTTTACGTCAAATAAAAGTACAAAGTCATAGCGGTTTTGAATTGTATTGCTCATTTTGTTATCTCCTTTCGTATATGGGTTATTGGTTTTCTTTCTTTGTAAAAAAATCCTGCCTCTGGTGGTAATACCCTACCGCAAATCTTCCCTGATCCTGAAGGCTCAAATGTGACGGGAAATCCGTCACCCCATCCATTATCTCGCCGATAAGCTTTTCAAGGTTCACCGCCCTTCCTCGGTTTTCAAGCTTCGCAAGGTGATGATTCTTTAGCTTCATGAGATGCGGAAAAGCCGTTACCGGGGTGCTGGAGGCCGCCCCGTAGAAGCGATCCCTGATGGTTGCATTGATGCCTGGGCTTGCCTCTTCCTGAATCTTTTCCAGCACGGCGAATAGTCGCCCTATCCGATAACCTACGTTGGTGTTGCCTGAATCAAGTGACATACCTACCTCCTTTTCTGATTTTTTATAGTATCTTGTCAGCAGGGCCTTTATGAGTGCAGCACGGGGATACGTAACATTCTGCACTGATTTTCCATTCTGGTCTTTTTTTGACTGTTCCGCCTTCGTCCGATTTATGACTGCAACGAGGGCTGACTTAGGATATGGCGTTCCTGCCAAAATTGCCTTCATGAAGTCGCCAGCAAGGTTTGGCGGGATGTTCTCCGACTTCCCCTGGACGGCCGTGGAAACCAACAGGCGAAAAAGGGAAAGGTGCAACGGCTGATTCGGCCCGTGAATAATGTCGCAGTCTTCAAAGTGCCGCTTGATGTTGTGCGCTGTTTCCCCAACAGTGCTGGCCTGCCAGAAGCGGACAGCGATCCGCGCTGCGTTGGGGGCGAGGCCAAGCACGTAGAATCGGGTATAATCATCCTCCAATGGTGGAGCGCCGGTTTTGGGCGCTTCAAAAAGGGATTGAACGGCGGCGTTCAGTTGATCGGGGTTTTCTTTAGCCGGTTCGCCAAACAGATCGGCAAAGACATCTTCCATCTGGCTCTTTTTTTCAGCCCAGAAAACAGTGGTTGTGTCACCTACCATGAGTTTCTGGCGTGATCCCTTGGCAAGCATGTGATTAAGTGCTGTTGTATAAGCAAATGCAGCTCGTTTACTTGTCGGTGCGTTGTAATTCTGGAGTTTTCCGTAAGAGTCAAATCCCATGCTTTTCTGGAATGAGACTATTTTTGCGTTACTTTTTGCTCCCATAATTGGGGTTCGCGGGTGAAGACGAGCTATGACTGACTGTTCGCCAGTGATAAGACAAATACCTTCCATCGCCTGAGTTGCCGCCGATTCATCATCCTCATCTTCCGGCTCAGAAGCAGTTGCAACGAAGGCTCGAATGTTTTCATTTTCACAAACCAAACTCAACTCATCACTTAGACGGAAACTTAGGTTGCAGCCGGGTATTTTTTTGCACTCCTGCCATGCTGGGTGTTGAAAAACCTTCTGCAATTTGTCCGAGGTCAGGAAACTATGAACTGCCTGTACCCCGCTATCATGAGGATATTCAGCGACAATCGCCTCTACTCTGGAAACGAACGCTCCATGCTGTTTCTGCGCCATTTCCTTGTCTGAATCTGACTCAGATTTGGGCCAACCCAGCACATATCCATAGTGATCCCATAACAGGTTAGCAATCTGCCAAGCGTTCTTTCCCGACCTGCCAGTTTCCTTTGGCACACGGAATGGTCTTGCGACAAATTTCTTCCCCGTAGGAGTACGAGTGTCCTGTAAGTCAACAAAGTTGCCGGTATGATCGAGAATGATTAGAAATGGAATTTCCTTCTGTTCAAAGCCTTCCGGCGGGAGTTCATCCTGTTTTCTGAGATAAAGGTTATAGAGTGCCTGCAAAATCATGATCGCACCTCCACGCTGTCAAAAGCAGGCACTTTCATGCGCCCCTGGTCAAGAGCGGCTCTGAAGAAGAGGGGGCGGCATCCCTCGTTACAAAAATGAATATTTCCGTTCTTGTCGCTTGAATTGTCATGAAGAAGATCATGGAGCATCCACCCCAGGTCGCGACTTTCGGAAATCGGTTCCGGCAATGGCTGATCGTGGAAGACCGGCTCAAAATGGGCAGCAAACTCCCGGCAACCGAGGTACGGATGGTGAAAGCTCTGACCCTTTTCAGCCCGGCGCAGGAACATCTCCTGGAATTTGATGGTCGTATCCTCCGGCCCGGCCTTATCCGTCAGCTCAAACCGGGCATGGATGGTGTAGGCGACATCCCGCAGG
>CAYHTN010000112.1:0-2844 GCA_964359565.1 uncultured Gammaproteobacteria bacterium | reverse complement strand
CGGTAAATGCCGGAGCAAAATCCGAAATATTTTGTACCGGGGATGAACTTTTGCTGAATAGTAACGCATTAAACTCTTCGTCGGAAATAATCTCAATCCCTGGTTTTTTCAGAAGAGCCGCTATATCCTTAAGATGTTTCTTCTCCCCCATTGCCCGTGCGTACTTGGCCGGATCCCCGCTTATTGCTTGAGCCGCGCTGGCAAGACCCTCAGCGGGATTCTTAAGAGCATAAATGCTAACCGGGGCAAGTTCCTCTTGTATAGCCTTGAAGAAATCCCGTTGAGGCAATCCTCGGTATTTATTCCCCAGCTCGTCTGTAATTCTATTGAAAGTATTATGCAACTCAACAAGCCCATCCAATGAATCAACAGGTGTATCGGCATGGGCTTTCTCATGCCTAAAAGTCTCAACCACGTCTTGCCACCTGTGCCGCCACGGAATCGCTATATTTAACTTGTCCTCACCCCCGGCAGCCCATCCCCGCGCTGTAAGAAACGACCTCTGAACCGGATGAGAAGGATCAAAAACCGAGGCTTTAACTATAAGCATGTCTCGTTTTTGAGGCGTCAAGGCGTGGGTATCTAAAATACCAATGACATCATTATGCGTCCAACCACGACCCTCAAAGGCAACTTTTTCCCCTTCTAACGTTGTAACGGCGCCCTGATTAGAACGGTTAGTCACATAGCGATTGTATAATAAAGAATCTCCTTGCCGCCGATACTGAACGGTCTTGCCGAGAGAAAAATCTGGGTTTACCACAACAACTTCTTCTGGTAAGGGCTTAAGCAAATTGGCCCAGCGAGAAACAGTTTTAGTCGACACAATATCCACTTCCGACAAGCCAGGCAAAGCCAATTTCCCCTGATCTGCCGGCCAAGCACGTTTGGGAGCTGAATATATATCGTAATAATTCTCCAATATTTCGTAAGCATGCTGTATCTTCTTAAATTTCTCTTCGGCGCTCTTGCTGCCCCTATTTTTATCAGGGTGGTATTTTGTAGCTAAATCCCGATATCGCTTTTTTACCTGCTCCCGAGTTGGAAGATCCTTCTCATCAAGAAGACCGAGTGCGTCTTGTGCTCTCACAACTTTGTCAAACAATAATGGGGAAAGGGGAAGATCGCTGTTACGAGAGTATTCCTCGTCTTCTTGTTCGCGTTTCTTTTCATCCCGCGCCCACTCCTTTTGCTGATGCATTCTTGCTTTGCGTTCCCGTTTTATATCAAGGAGGAACAACCCTGCCACCGCTGAAACAAGGCCGGCAGCAACAATGCCGCTTCTCATATTATCTGGTTTTATCGACGGATTTACCTGATCCCCCAGCGTTGGCATCACAAATTCCATGGAAATTCCCTGAGACGGGGCATGTGGCAGCGGGGCGGCGACGGATAGATTTTCTCCATTTGCCATCCACAAAGAAAACATCAATGCGCCGCCGGCAATGATTTTCTTTATTCCCACCGGCGAGGAGGACTTATCCAATTCGGTCAACATTGACCGAATTGGAGTTTGGGGCTGATCTCGCATCGGTGAACTGCCCGGCCCCTTCACTGCCGAAAGCGGCCTGACGCCAATGACAGGCGGCGCCATCGTCGGCGATGAAACGGTCGGGAATGGTACAATTTGACCTGATGAGGATGGCGGTAAAATTTCGGCCGTTGTCTGCGTCGGGAAAGCTGGCTGGAATTGCGAGGTAACCTTAACCGGCATGACGCCGGTTGTTGTCACCTTGCCTACCACATATCGCTTATTATTATTGATATCGACCAGTTGGTCCCCATGCCCAAGAGAATCAGTCTCCTTGATTCTCCATTCCTTCACCTGGCTTTCAATCTCGTTGTATTCATCCGTCCCTTGCGAACCAGCCGCGATGAGTTCTTGCTTGCGCTGCACTTTCTGTTCCACTTTCGTGCGGTCGATGAATTCGCCGAAATAAATTGGCTGTAACTTTTCCGGAGCAATCAACGCTTTTGTCCATTCCCTGGCCTCATCGTTTACATCTCCCGCGTCCCGAATGCTCCTCGCTATGCGGTCAATGCTTTCCACCCCCGTCCCGCCGTTGACTCCAACCGTCGGGACAATATCGCGCCGTATCCGCCGCGCAATGGCGTCGGGCCGAGCTTCCACGCCCACCTTGCCGTTAAAGGCAATATCCATCAACTTGTCAACCAACGGATGATTTAAAAGAGACCTCTGTATCACCAATTTCCCGTCCGACTTCATTATGGGCTTGACCTCCTGCTCATCGGTGATCTCAATAGCTCGGACACCCTCCATTTCTATCCTGCTGGCATATTTATTCAGGAATTCCTTCATCTGATTCAACTCCTCCTGCCCCGTAACCCCTTTGACAGTGATAGAGCGGGGTTTGTCCTGCCGCTCCGATGTTCCAGAGGCCGTTCGGGTGGCGGCGGGGGCGGCCCTGTCAATCAGACCAATCTCCCCCAAGTGGTCCATCATGATTTTATTTAGCTCCGGACTATTTTTAATGTGTTCCGCCAGACGCGTCATGTCCGTGCTGCTGAACTTCTTGGCTTCCTTGTCCATAATCGTTCCGTATTGTTTACTTAACATATGCGGCGCGAGATAGGCCGTCAACTCGGAGACCGTCCCGAAATCCGTTTGTTCCATCTTCTTTAACGAAGCGTACAATTCGAACAAATCTTTATCATCTATATTGTCCCTGCCCTTTTCTATTAACGTGTTAATCTGATTCAGCGCCTTTTGTTTGATCCCCGGTTCCGTTTCAAGGACATGTTTGCTTTGCTCTAAACGCAGTGCCAGACTGGGCAAATATTTCATCACATCCACGTCCGCGGAGGCGAGGCTGGCCCTGGTCA
>CAYHTN010000111.1:0-2916 GCA_964359565.1 uncultured Gammaproteobacteria bacterium | reverse complement strand
ACCGCAATTCGCTCGAACTCGCGCTCAAGAACGGCGTGAAGACGATCGCGTTTCCTTCCATCAGTACCGGCGCGTACGGCTATCCGAAAGAAGAGGCGGCGAAGATTGCGGTATCGGTGATGCAGGAGTACGAGGAGAGATTCGACGAGATTGTTGCGTGCTGTTTTAGCGCAGACGACAAATCGTTGCACGACAGGGCAGCTCTGGGTGAACCCATGTTCTAATTCTGCTAAACACCGATCACCATCCAAGTGATTAATAGAATTTACTGTCATGCCATCAAGGAGCATTACCTTACCGATCCAATTTAATCTTTAACAAAGAGCGATGACATTAATTACCTCTCCGGATTTAGACCCGGCCTAGGCTTTGTAGTGAGATATCTCGAAAATATATGGGCGATGCAGCCATGAAGATTGACATACACACGCACACAAAAAAATGTAAGTCAGGTGATGCGTCTACGAGAGAAATTACTCCAGCAGATTTCTGCGAGAAGATTCTGTCTACAGAGGTCAGAATCATTGCAATTACCAATCACAATGTTTTCGATCTGGATCAATTCGAGGAGATCGAAACCCGCTTGAGTGAAAATGCCCAAGTCTGGCCTGGGATTGAGCTTGATATTCTTGACGACGGAGTAAGAGGCCACTTGTTGGTGATCGTTTCACCGAGGTCGGCGAAAGAGTTCTCTGCGGCGGTCGAAGAACTAACCAAGGGTTCCACTCCGGACGGTTTTACAGCGACGATTGAGGAGATTCTGGAGACGTTCGACGCTTTCAATCCGCTATACGTCGCCCACTACAAGCAGAAGAAGCCCAACCTCTCGGACGAAGTGCTCGAGATGCTGGAGACGAAAACCAAAAACCCGGGATGCGTGATCAAAGAGGTGACCAACTCGATCTCGGCAGGCATCTATATCTCACACGGGCACCCTTCAATTTACGGGTCCGATATCCACGACTGGGGGAAGTACGATGAGCTTTCTCACGACCTGCCGGACCTCCGGCTTCCCGTCGATAGTTTCGAGCATTTTTGCCTGCTGTTGAAAAAGGACCCGACGACAATCAACACGGTACTGGATAGGAAGACGCCTGAGGATCTTGCTCTATTTCCCTTTGACGATGGTTCGATTCTGAAAATCAAGGTATTCAACGACATCAATGTTATTTTTGGACCGAAAGGAACGGGAAAATCTTGCATTCTGAAGGCGATTGCCAAGTACCACTCTGAGAAGGGTGTCGACGCAAGAGTCTATAAATCCGCGAGTGATCGCTTAGATGATATTTTCGATACCAAAGGCAGAGATCTGACAATCAATCTTAATACCCACGGCATCAACTACTGTTCGGACGAGATTGATGCCCTGCGGGGCGCAGGCGAGGTTGCCGTAACAGGCCTCAGTAAATACGTATCCTACTTCTCTGCAAAGAACACAAACAGGAACGCGAGGAAGATCCTGCTCAAGGACATTGAGCCAGAGGAAGATAGCAGCGCTAAGCGGGAGTTTTCCGAGTTCAATGAAGCAACGAAAAAGACCGAAGAATTCTTGGAATTTTTTGCTCAGAACCCTTCCGTTAAGAAGGAGCTTGACGAAGCGGAGTTCACAGAGGTCGCACGCATTCTGTCAGCGCTGCTGGGGCGACTGCGCAAGAGGGAGTGGACCAGCTTTTCAGGTTGGAAAGAGATTTGCTTATTGAACTCAGCGATCAAGGTTTTCCGAAGAGAGGTGGAGCGGAAAACAGGAAACCCAGCCAAACCGACAACAACAGGTTTTCGAGACTATGCGATGAACCGCATTAAGATCGAGGTCAACGCCGCAGAGATTGTTAAGAGCGTAGACACAGTGATTCCCATGCAAACTGAGATTGTTGGTAGTCTCGGCTCAAACAAGGGAGATTTGCAGTTTCTGACGGAGTTTAAGTTCCAAAGTGGCGCTATTAGGGATGGCACTCTGTCAAGTCTAAGTGTGGTTAAAAAGGGGACGCAGACGGAGTTCGTCAATTGTGTCCGGAAGATCCTCAAGCACGCCTATGCCGATGATCTGTTTCAGCACATTTCCGATCTCAATGCGATCGAAGACGTGGAAGACATCAATACGGTTTACGAGTTGCTTCTGTTCAAAAGATACTTTGCGCTAGACGGACAGCCCTATGAGCCTTCAAGTGGTGAGTCCTCGATGGTCATGCTGCAGAAAGAGTTGGGTGCTGACAAAGAGGTGTACATTCTGGATGAGCCAGAGAGGAGCTTGGGCAATGAGTATATTAACGATGTTATTGTGCCGCTGATTAAGGAACGTGCGCGTGCAGGAAAGAAGGTGTTCATTTCAACGCACGATGCAAATATTGCCGTGCGAACCCTCCCTTACAGCTCGATTTATCGATGCCACGGGAAATCTGGGTATAAAACCTATGTCGGCAACCCCTTCACGAACAATCTGGTGAATCCGGATGATATAAGTGATCAGCTTGATTGGAAAAAGGTAAGCATGAGAACCCTTGAAGGCGGAGAGGAAGCATTTGGAGAGCGAGGGAAAATCTATGGAAACAATTAAGGCGACTGTGGAGAGTCTTGATGACAAGCACTTCATCAAGATTAAGATCGGAGACGATGAGATCCGCATTCCGATGTCCAACGACAAGCCGAACGAGGTTAAAAGTGCGTTCAATAAGATCATTACCCGGATCAAAGTTGGAGAGTTTCAGATCAAGCTGGAAAAAGTCGAAGAAGATTTGTTCTCTCTGGTTGCTAATGAATATCTCACTCAACTAAACCGCGAGATCCAAGAGGTCCATGGTGAGATGAAACAATACGGCTTGGCTTAAGATTTGATACTTGGGGACAGCCCACGGTTATTGAAGGTTTGTGATAGCACTTGAATTCGACAAGCTGGATTGGGAAAGCTCCGCGCCTAGC
>CAYHTN010000110.1:0-2929 GCA_964359565.1 uncultured Gammaproteobacteria bacterium | reverse complement strand
TGAATAAAACTGTTACAAAAAAAGTGTTTAGCCAGACCATGGGCTGACCGTACGTTCCTGTATGGTAAAATACTTTTGGAGCTTGTTAATGCGATAAGTCATTGAATAGCTGTGGGATAAGAAGAGTGGAGGAATTATTACATGAAATTCCTAAAACGTTGGCTAACTTTTGTTGTTGTCCTTGTTTCATCCGTGACCGCAGCTGCCGCTGCCTCGCCGCCGCTGAACAGTTCTGTCCGCCAGGAGCTGCCGTACGGCCGTTACGAGATGGTGGAATACAAAGATGGCGTGCGCCAGGGCGTGACCAAAGCCTACGAAACGCGCACTGATCTTTTGACCGGCGAAACGCCCTACGTCGATGGCAAAAGGGAAGGTGTAGTCAAGACCTTCCTGTGGAACGGGCAGGTTGACTGGGAATGTCCTCATCACGCAGATGTTCCCGATGGCATCTGTCGCACGCATTATCTGAACGGGCAGGTGAACAGCGAGGTCACATACGTTCAGGGCAAGCGCCAGGGCGTGGAAAAGAAATGTTTCGAGAATGGCAAACTCCAGAGCGAGGTCAAATACATCGACAATAAAAAAGAAGGACCTTATACCTGGTATCACGAGAACGGAACGGTGATGTCCGCCTGCGTGTATCAAGCCGGAAAGATTGATGGCGAATGTAAATCCTACGACGAAAACGGACGGCTCAGCCAGGAGGAGATGTACAAAAATGGGATTCCGTTTGGCGCGAATATTTTGACGATGGGACACTGATGCGGGAGCTAAAAAACGGCGAATTCACGACGACAGACCCAAACAAGGAACTGACCCAACAAATGAAATATCTGGATGAGGCGATAGCACAAAACCCCGACGACTGGGACAGTTTGACGTCGCGCGGTTCGCTGTTCCTGATGCAGCGCAAGTTCGACAAAGCGATCGCGGACCTAAGCCGGGCCGAGTTGGCTGGGCCATCGGCTGGGATTTACGAGCTTCTGGGTGTCGCCTATCTCGAAAAAGGCGACACCACCAAGGCAGTCGAATATTTGGAGAAATCGGTCCACACGATGTGCTGCCAACCTCACCAGATGCACAACGCCTTAAGTACGGGAATTATGACAAGGTCCTAGAATATCTGAATTGTGCCGGTCAGTTGTGTGCCGAAAGTGCCGACACTCTGGACATGAAGGCGCTCGCCTATCAGGGCAAGGGGCAAGCTGCGGAGGCGAGTGCCGCTTTCGAGGCCGCGATCAAGGCTGAACCGGAGAAAGGCTTACCCTATCTTTGGCGGGCGGACGCAGCCTTTCGCCGGAACGATCTGGCGGCTGCATGGGCTGATGTGGAACGAGCAAAGGAAAGGGGGTTCGCGTGGAAAGAGGAATTCGGAGTCATGGAATCGCTGTTCGCGCCCGGGTTTCTGGAAGAAGCGAAAAAGCGACTAGGGAAGGTAGCCCGGGAGGAGCATACTAAATAGTCATTCATTTGGAAGAAGCTTTTTCGAAGACGTTGTATCACATTTAAAGAATTTCAAATCACAACTTCCAAATAACAAAAGAAATGAGCGAAAATCATTTACACAAGAAAATTTTCATCCAGACCATGGGCTGTCCGTATGTCGCGTCTGTACATGACGATTTTGAGGATTTTAAAGAGGATAAATGGTTATGAACAATAATGTTAAGACAAAATTGGAGGGAAAATGTTTCCAACGCTAATGTCAAAAACGTTTTTCATTTTATCCATATCATTAACCTTATGTTACGTAGGAGCTCAATTGGTATTGAGTTATTTTAGAAAAGCTTTTCGGGATGGCAAAAAATTTGTTACCGCAAAGACTGATAAGCATGGAGAACAAGACTTAGTGGTTGATGAAAAATTACTGACGAAGCTATTTTGGCCGGCACTGATCATCAATATCCTTTGCTTTATTGGGCTCATGCTTACCCGTGACATTTTTCCGTTAAACATGATAATGATGGGGCTCTTCACCTTTACTGATGGAATCACATTGGGCATCGTTCTTATTTCCATCAATGAAAACTTGGCTATTAAAGTAGCCTGGTTAACGGCAATCATAACATTGTTTGCGGGAACAATCGGTCTTTATTCTAAGATCGATTTTTCATTTCTTGGTGGGCTTCTTTTTTGGGCTTTGATCGGTCTAATCATTGTAACTTTTTCCCGGATTTTTGTTACAATCCGAGGTACATCTCGAAAAGTCATAGCTTTTATTGGCATATTGATATTTGTTGGTTATTTACTCTATGATTTCAACAAAATTAAGAAATTGAAAAATTTAGCGGCTTTTAACAACTGGAATACAGCCTTAGACAGTTCAATCGACATTTATTTGGATATCATTAATTTATTCCTTCAACTGCTCGATTTACTTTCTGATGACTGAAAGTCATTGCATAATTTTGTATTAAAATCGTATACGTTCATCGGTTTAGACAGTTTGATACACTTAAACCAAAAATTGTAAGGCATTAATATGGAAAAGGTTGCAAAAAAAGTTTACCTCCAGACGTGGGGCTGCCAAATGAATGTGTACGACACTGAATTGGTTCAGTCTATCCTCACCAAAGCGAACTATACGCTTGTATCTAGAGAAGAGGGCGCGGATGTGGTGTTGCTGAATACCTGCGCGATTAGGGAGCACGCGCATCAGAAGGTTTACAATCGGGTGCATGAAATACATCAGAAAAGGCGCAGTGGTCACAAGGACGCAATGTCACAAGGTCACAAACCGCTCATCGGCATTCTTGGTTGCATGGCGACGAATTTAAGAACTGATTTATTGGAAAATCGAAGATTGAAGATAGATTTTATTGCGGGACCGGATTCCTATAAACGTTTACCGAAATTGATTGAAGAATGTTACGTGGTCGATGTAGGGACAGAACATTGTTCTGTCCCTACGAAAAAACCGTACGACGTC
>CAYHTN010000109.1:0-2942 GCA_964359565.1 uncultured Gammaproteobacteria bacterium | reverse complement strand
TAAAAAGGGAAAACTGGTGCGCCGAAGCCAGAAAAACGAATCAGGGAAAGCCGCATCTATTTCTGCCGACACCTTGGCGAACAAAAGGGAGAGTATTCTTCCTTTTCTGAAGTGGGCTGGTGGGAAACGTTGGCTCGTTTCCTCGTATCCAGATCTTCTGAAACTTCCCTTCAAGCGTTATATCGAGCCATTTCTCGGTGGCGGCGCAGTTTTTTTTCACCTAGCGCCTCGTAAGGCGATACTTTCTGATCGAAGTGAAGAATTGATCGAAACATACCAAGCCATCAAGGACGATTGGGAACGCGTGTATCGTGGGCTACGGAGACATCAGAAGAATCATTCCAAACGCTACTACTATGCAATACGCGGCTCGAAACCTAGAACTATCCATACGCGAGCAGCGCGCTTTATATATCTAAACCGAACATGTTGGAACGGACTATATCGCGTTAATCTACATGGTGATTTTAATGTTCCGATTGGAACAAAAACGAATGTAATTTTAGATACAGACGACTTCGAAGCCATTTCGAAGCTTCTGAAGAATGTTAACTTGCGTGCCGGAGACTTTGAAAGCGTTATCAGCCTAGCCGGTCCGGGTGATCTCGTATTTGTTGATCCGCCATATACCGTGAAGCATAATTTCAATGGTTTTATAAAATACAACGAAACACTCTTTAGTTGGGCCGATCAACTTAGACTCCGCGATGCATTAGTACGCGCAATCTCTAGGGGTGCAAAGATAATAGCAACTAATGCACAGCATAAGAGTGTCATTTCGCTTTACAGCGGCGATTTTAAGATCCAGAAGGTCGATCGTCTAAACGTAATTGCGGCAGATCGAATGTTTCGTGGCAAGTTTTCTGAATTGTTGATTACTGCAAATTGCTGAGAGATGTAGTAGTGCTGTTGGCTGAGAATAGCGGTTAGATACAAGTCTCGCCGTTTCCTTTCTATAGGAACATAGAATTACACTATGAGCATTGAAGTTAATGGGTTCTTGCTACAAGAGAAGCCGCCAGTCTTTATGGCGAAGATTAGCGGCGATTGGTTGCTCAAGCATGTCACGCCATCATGGCGCATCAAGGATCCCATCGAAGGTTTTCAGCGGATAGTCAATGAAAAAAGAGCAACTGAAATAGCTCGCACCGTGCTCGATCAAGAGCGCACTTTTCCAAACGCTATAGTGCTTGCAACAGACATTAAGAATCTTGTTGAGAAAAATGGAAAGCTGATATTGCCGAAAGGCAGCAAATTCCTTGTAGTTGATGGTCAGCACAGATTATGGGCACAACAATTCTCTAAATATAATGCTTCATATGCGTGCTTAATTCATGTTGGTTTATCAGAACAGGACATGGCGCGTCTATTTGTTGAAATTAACGATAATCAGAAACGCGTGCCATCATCACTGAGATGGGATCTCGTGCGGCTTGTCCGCGATGAAGAAGATAAATTTGGAGTACGCGCTAGCGACCTCGTTTATGAGTTGTCTACAAGCCGCCAAAGTCCTCTATTTCAACGTATCGATCTAACTGGTGAGGTTAAAGAACTTGAAATAAAACAAGGATCAATCGCGCCTGAAGTTGTGTCAATAATTAAGAAACCACCTCTGCGAGATGTAGGCTTCGATATTCAGTCTCAAGTTTTTATAGCGTTTCTAATAGCGCTCCGCGATTGTGATCCAGATGGATGGAATTCAGCGACATCTAATTTTTATAAGAATCGAGTTTTACGCGCACTATTGCGAACTATCCCAGAGATTCTACAAAAATCTCACGTCGAACTGACCGAAATCGACCCGAAAGTCTTCTATAAGTACCTATTAAAGATAAAGCCGAAGACGTTGGATCCCGAGATAATCCGTGGCCAACAAGGTTCGGCTGGGATGGCTGCAATTTACAAGACGATTCGTAATCAAGTTTTCTAATCGTAATGAAGATTTTTACGCCTCCCGGCGCTAGCCACTTTTCTGGAACATTTTCGCGTGCTGCAGCAACTGTAGCAACAGATGTTAAGGACTATCTTGATCGTGTAGGTGGCAAGAAATTTTTTTTGGAGGACAGCCCGGAGTTTGCAGAATTGCGTGATTGCATGATTCGTGAAGCGGAAAGATATGTTTTCCTTTCTGCTACCACCTATGCTGCATCTTTGCGAGCGTTGAGAGCCTCGGCGGTTTCTTGGTCTGTTGTTGGCCTCTATTACTCAACATTTTTTGCGGCTAAGGCACTGCTTGAAATGCATGGGGGTTGGGTTGATGGTCCAAGCAGGTGGTTAGAGGCTTCAAAAAGTCAACCGGGCTCTCTTGAGCTTACATTTTATAAAACAGACCACCCGTATCTAACATGACTAAAGAACAAGGGATCACATAAAGGTTTCTGGCGAATTTTTTATCAGGCAATTAGGCCGCTCTACTCATACGTCAAAGCAAAAACAGCTTTTGCCCTGCATCCGGTCCATTCATCTGCAACGTGGCTTATCGATAACCGAAATGACTTTAACTATAAACCAATGCACGCGTTAAACCTCATGCAGGATTTTGCTGCGAGATTTAATGCTGCAAATTTACCCGATTGTTTTCCTGGCGATCTGAAGGTTTTTCTTAATGTGGCTTCGGCAATGCAGGAAATCGTCCATGATATTCGGCAAGCCAATCATTTAGCAGGAGATGATTTTCATGGTGTGCCAGCAGATCTGAACGACGCAGTCGATAGGCTTGTTCGTTCTAACAGAGAACCAGGGTTAGATGTGTTTTCTGCAAACCAAATTGCAAGCTTCACCATCTAACAAAATGAGATTTGAGAAATCCGGGTTAGCTCAGACCACGGTTTCTTGCGGGCTTACTTCGTAAGCAATCGCGCTTTATCATCTAGCGCCACACACCAACCTGACAGGATCGTGAGATGACGTCACCCACCTTTCGCGGCAGTTGTCTCTGCGGC
>CAYHTN010000108.1:0-3004 GCA_964359565.1 uncultured Gammaproteobacteria bacterium | reverse complement strand
AGTGGACTCTCTGGTGGAGAGAAGGCGCGACTTGGCCTTGCTCGTGTTTTATTGAAAATTCGTTCGCAAGAGAATGGCGGGATCGTGTTTCTCGATCAAGCAACCGAGGAACTCGATGTAGAGTCAGAGAAAGATGTTGCGCGGATTCTCTTGAATGAAAAGCGTCGACGACCACAGACCACTTTCTTTATTATCAGCCATAGATCTGACTTTATTCGCGCGTTGGAAGAGCCTGATGATAATCTTCCGGGTCTGTTGGTTGAGAAGATAAAACTTGAGCATGGAAAGCGTGTTTGAATCCTTTGTGGATAATTATTCCTGTTAGATCACAAAATGTGCTTTAATTAATCTATTGATTATTCATAATATCTTTTTTATGCATGGAGGAAAGTGCGGCGTTCATCGCGTCGCGTTCTGGTTGCTCGTTGCGGGTGGCCTGAACTGGGGACTGGTTGGTCTCTTTCAATGGAACCTTGTCGAGGTCATTTTCGGCTCCTGGTCTTGGCTCGTCTCTGTCATCTATGTGCTCGTAGGATTGTCCGCGGTGATGGAATTGGTTCAGGGATCGTGCAAAGCTTGCAGGAAATAGGGAAAAAGACGGGGTTCGTCCCCGTCTTTTCGTTTATGATATACTTGCGACCGTATGAAGGTTATCTTGATCTCTGATATTAAAACCCTTGGTCGGCAAGGGGAGGTTGTCGAAGTCTCGGACGGATATGCCCATCATTTTTTGTTCCCACAGAATTTAGCCGTTTCGGCAACGGAGGCGGAGATCAGAAGGCTGAAGGAACGGACAGTGATAGAGCAGAAGCGCGCAAAAAAAGGTGTGACTGAAGCCAGAAAACTTGCTGAAAAGTTGGATGGGTTCGAACTCGTCTTACAAGAGAAGGTGAATGAGAAGGGGAAATTTTATGGCGCGGTGACAGACAAGATCGTTGCTGCACATCTACGAAAAGTTGGGTTTGCTGTAGAAAATAGCATGATTCAGATGTCATCACCATTGAAAGAACCTAGTAACATTGAGGTACTTGTGAGTCTTCCGCACGGTTTTGAAGCAACCATTCGCCTTTTTGTGGAAGCAAAAAACTAATCTTTTCGTTATGACGAAGTTCGTGTTTGTTTCTGGTGGTGTGATTTCTGGTCTTGGTAAAGGGATCACGACCGCTTCTCTCTC
The DNA here is from genome assembly GCA_964359565.1 of uncultured Gammaproteobacteria bacterium. Lineage (GTDB taxonomy): Bacteria > Patescibacteriota > Patescibacteriia > 2-12-FULL-60-25 > 2-12-FULL-60-25 > JAGOTP01. Next base: position 1,830 of record CAYHTN010000108.1, on the reverse strand, counting down.
CGCAATTCTTGAGGCGAAGGGTTATCGAGTTTCGCCGATGAAAGTCGATATGTATCTAAACGTCGACGCTGGCACGATCCGTCCGGTCGAGCACGGGGAGGTTTTTGTGACCATAGACGGTTTGGAAACAGATCAGGACTTGGGAAACTATGAACGTTTTATCGGCCGCTCGCTCACGCGCGCCAACTATCTCACCACTGGTCAGGTCTATTTGGAGGTGCTGCGCAAGGAGCGGGCGTTTGAATATGAAGGTGAGGACGTGGAGGCGATTCCGCACCTGACTGACGAGATCATCCGACGATTCAAAGTGGCTGGTAAAGACGCCGATGTGGTCATTGTCGAGTTGGGCGGCACGGTCGGCGAATATCAGAATGGCATCTTTTTCGAGGCGACGCGCATCATGCGGATGCGCGAACCAAAAAATGTGATTCACATCCATGTCGCCTATCTTCCGGTTCCAGGGAATCTTGGTGAGATGAAGACAAAACCGATTCAACAGTCTGTGCGGATGCTTAATTCCATGGGAATCCAGCCCGATGTTCTTGTTGGACGTTCGTCAATGCCTATGGACGATCGGCGCAAAGAACGGATTGCACTCTTCTGCAACGTCGAGAAGGATGAGGTGATCAGCAACCCGGACGTCGAATCGATCTATCAGATCCCACTTATCCTCGATGAGCAGAAGTTCGGGGATATTGTGCTACGCAAACTGGGGCTCCCGTCGCGCAATGGATCGCTTGCGCCGTGGAAGAAGCTCGTGCGCACGATAGAGTCGTCTAAGCGTGAGGTGAAGATCGCGGTGGTTGGAAAGTATTTTTCCTCTGGCTCGTTCATGTTGAGCGATGCGTATATTTCGGTTATCGAGTCGATCAAACATGCATCGTGGGTGCACAGAGGCAAGCCGGTTCTTTCATGGATCGACTCGACAGAAATTGAACGCGATGGTGCGGCTAAGCATCTGCAAGGTTTTGACGGGATCGTCGTTCCGGGTGGATTTGGGAGTCGCGGAGTTGAGGGAATTATTAGTGCGATCCGTTTTGCTCGTGATAAGAAGGTGCCTTATTTCGGATTATGTTTTGGAATGCAGCTAGCGTGCGTCGAGTTCGCGCGCAACGTTTGTGGTCTCAAGGACGCCAACACGGTTGAGGTCAAACCAAAAACAAAAAATCCGATCATTCATATCATGCAGGATCAGGAAAAGAAGTTATTGAATCAGGAGTACGGGGCGACGATGCGTTTGGGATCGTGGCCTTGCCGGATTGTGGCCTCGACGATCAGCCGTAAAGCGTATGGACGTGCAAAGGTTGATGAGCGTCATCGACATCGTTATGAATTGAATAATGTTTATCGCGAGATACTCGAAAAGCAAGGGCTCGTGATCGCGGGCACAACTCCAGATGGGCACCTCGTCGAGATCGTCGAACTCAAAGACCATCCATTCTTTGTTGGAGTCCAATTTCACCCAGAGTTTCAATCATCGCCTCTCAAGCCGCATCCATTGTTTCGGGCATTCATTGCGGCGGCGGTGAAGTCAACGTAATCTTGACAGTCTTAGCCATTTTGATACCATTTTCCTCGTTATCATTTGTCATCAACTTTATGGCACACAAGAAAGCCGCAGGATCTACTAGTCTTGGCCGCGATTCGCAGGGAAAACGTTTGGGAGTTAAACTCGCCAGTGGTTCACGTACTCGCGCCGGTCAGATCATTGTTCGACAACGCGGCACGAAAATTCATGCAGGAACAAACGTGCGTGTCGGCAAAGACGATACGCTCTATGCCGTTGTTGCCGGTGTTGTAGCTTTTGTGAAAAAGAAAGCGCCGAATTTT
>CAYHTN010000107.1:0-3017 GCA_964359565.1 uncultured Gammaproteobacteria bacterium | reverse complement strand
TAAAACGCTCTTCTTGTGCAGCAGAAGCTATCCTGCCGTCCTGAACCAAACAAGCGGCACTGTCATGATAAAATGCTGAAATTCCTAATATATTCATAAAGCTCCTACTAATTATTTAATAAGTCCCCTTTTTATACTTTTACTAAAGACTGTTACAACTCATTATATCAAAATGATAACCTTCGACTTTTATCTTGTTATCCGCAATTTTATTACTGCTTACAGAAATTCTTTGAGCTAATAGACAGTACTATCATCCAGATCGAATAGGTTATTTTCAATTCTAAATAATTTAGATTTATGCTTCAAATAATCCACAATAGCTTTTGATGCAATTTCGTTAGCATAACAGTTTGGATGAACATCTATTTTAGAAACATGTAACGTCGAAGGGTTCTTTCCTTTGAAGGAATCAAATAAATTCAAATAATAGATATTATTGTTTTTACAATATTCTTCTACTTTCTTATTAATCAAGTCATTGTAATAATTACTATCAAGATTTTGTAAAGGGGGTATATAATAACATGAAATTCAATACCCTTTTTTGTGAGTTCATCATATAAGTATCGAAGAGACAAAAGGCTTAGTTTAAAGCCATCAGAATTTATATCTGAAAATATGATTTTTTCTTTTTACTATAAATTATTTTGCGCCAAGTGAAACTTCTGCTATATTAGAAATTTTAGAGTTATATGGAACGTCGTCAACGCTCTGGATGGCAAAATAATACTTACCCGGCTTAAACCCTGAAATCACCATTTCCTCTTTTGAACCTGCTTTCTGGGGTTTTGGCTCGCCTTCAACATCATTTGTTTCATACCTTGACCACAGTCTCCAGGGTTCTTTTCTAAAATCCTTTAAAATTGCTCCGCTGTTATCAACAGTATCAGTCCTGTATTTAACTATATAATAACTTGCCTCTCCTTTGTTTTCATCATCACCAGGTGCAGCCCATGACAGGACAATATTTCCTTTATCAATCCTAGCTGACAGGCCTTTTATTCTGCCAGGTGGAGTATGGTCTGCTGCAAATTCAGGTTTTTGGACATAGTATTCATTATTTGTTATATATTTTTTGAATGCCTGAATCTCATCTTTTTCCTCTAAAGGAAAATTATTAATAATCCAGAAAAAGGCATTAACAGATTTAAAATTCTTGGGTATATATTCACCTAAATTCTTTTCTATCCACTGCGGTAAATCTGACTTGTATCTGTCAGGAATCTGGGAAAACTCATGCAGAAGCAGAGATTTATTTTTCCACTCAGAGGATCTCACTTCATCATACCAGTACTTTATACTTCCAAATATGTTCCATGTGTCCACAGATGTTCCAACAAATTTATTATAACCGCTTATCCCTACCCAATCTATATAATTGTCTCCCGGATAGTAATACTTCATCTTATTCCATGGTTGAGCTAAATAGTATGGAGACTCTGGAGGCAATTTAGGATTTCCATGCAACGCCGCAGTATGCTCATACCATGTTACATTGCTTATTCCAAACTCATCAAAGATATCATGAATATGCCTCCATGTATCCCTGACCCTTTCAGGTCCGTCAGGAACAGAAGGATCGCCGTATTGATTATAGAGCGTGGGAGCGTCATGCTTGAATTTCTTAAATCCTGGCATAAAGGCAATCTCAGTCTTTTTCAGTTTTCCAAAATTAACCTTGTAATTAGTTAGTTCAAGGTATGAAGTCTTACCGTCCTTACCAAAAGCCACGGTTGCAAACTCTGCATCGAATTCATTTATCCATTGAAGCATTAAAGGGTTGCCGAATTCCTTAAGCAGTTTTGCAGAGCGGACAATTTCATCATCATATTTTCCTGAAATAATATCCTGAAGATTAACATCAATAGGATGAATCTGCAGGGCAGGTACTGTCCCGCCAGCTATAATTGAATCAATCAGTAAAATTGCTGAAGGCCCAAAGCCAATAAAATGATTCGGGGCATCTATGTTTGCTGGTCTATTCTCCCATGGTTTCCAGAAAAAATATACGTAATCTATCGCAACATGCGCACCTGTTATTTTTTCAAATTTTTTAACATTTTGTTTTTTTGGGCTTAAATGGAACGGGTCCTGACTCCAAGTGCCTATGTAGCAGCCTCCATTTTTCGGGGAAACGAGTTTGCCTCTATATTCTGGCTTTAAGACTGTTTTGTCAATCTCTTTTGCATTTTTAAGCTCGGAATTCATTTTCTCCAGAGCAGATAAAGTATCTTTATAGCTTATTACCTCACAAAATAATGAATCTATTAAGTCGTCATGAATTACAAGTGTATTTGAAATATCGTGGGAGAAAAATTTTTTATGAGCTTCTCCATAATAAGCAGTCAATCGTCTTTCTATATTTTTTTTCTCATCCTCAGAAATAGCTATAGGTCCGGTTTTTACCATAGTCATTGCCAAATCTATATAACTATTAGCTGATTCGCCGTCACCGGCTTTCGCAAAAGAAACAGACCTCTGGAGAAACATCCCTATTTTATCATTGTATTGCTTTATCATCATCTTTCTGCCAATTGTATCACTGAAAAGCTTCATTTTACTATGAATCGCTTTTTCAGTAAACCTTTCGCCTGTTTCAGTCTCGGTTTCCGGCAGTTTCACATTAAGTAATTCGAGACCCTTATCAAGGTATTCATTAACTCTTTTCAGGTTGTTTTCCATCTTTGCTTCTTTAATTTTTTCCATTAAGTCCTCAATACTTTTGGTATCTTCAATTTGCTCTGCTATCCTCTTCTGAACAAATGGTTTAATCTGTTCAAATTTGTTTTTGAAAGACTCAAGTGAGTCTTGCGAAGAAGCATTTGAAAACCCTTCAACGGACTTATCAGCAATAAGAAAATTCCAAACCAAATATTCAAATATAACAATTACCACTATTGAAAAAGCTGCTGAAATTAATTTTTTAATCAAAATTCTACTCCGTCTTAATTTTTAATAGATGGCACATTCAACATTGAAGTGCAACACTTGGGAAAACGACTTCGTAAGGGGTT
>CAYHTN010000106.1:0-3028 GCA_964359565.1 uncultured Gammaproteobacteria bacterium | reverse complement strand
AATATAAGATTTTCACGCTTTATTCTCAAGATAATTCTAATACAGTCGCAGAGTAAGAAAAGAAGCCAAAAACCCCAAAAATTGGTTTGACAAATACCAAGTGTTTATCAATAATGGCGGTGTAAAAGTCTAAAAACCCCATCTTTTAAGGTAATAAAATTTGTAAAAGGGATGAGATTTAAGATATTTTATACTCAGAGGAATATATCCGCATTTTTTTATACCACAAATTAAAATATATCTACATTATTTAGGTATATTTTGCTTGGCAACTTTCTAAAAAGGAGGTTAATGAAATGAACCATAAAGCAAATGTTAAAGCCATAGGACAAAACAGTATTGTAGAGCTAGTCTATCCACAATATATCATGGAATTACTCAAAAAGCATCCAGACATTTCCAGCAGAACGTACATGGTATCCTCCCAATATATCTTGGAAACGCTTAGTATTTACAAGCCTGAACATATTTATCTTGATTCAGCAAAATGGACTGGCTCAGAATTAATAGGCTGGTTTAAACTTGAGCATTATCCTTTTACAAAAGAAGAACATATTGAGTACGTAACAGCCTCTATGCTCATGCTTTACTTGTCGCAACTTGGTTACATATATGCAAGAGTTATTTGTGAAAGAAAGCTACTCCCCTCTGGTATTAACATTACAACACAAGACTTTTTTCGTAGCCGTGATGAAGGAAATATTGTATTCGTTGGACTTGACAACATCAACTTTCGGCGAAAGATTACCCTTTCTGAATCACCTTTAGAGATTAGAATGAAAATAAACCGCTTACATAGAGTAAATAGGAATCTAATAGGAGATATCTACTTTGATGTTGCCGGTGGAATTTTTACTGGAAAAACACGAGTGGCAATTATCCTTAACGAGAATTAAACAATGAGTCTTGATCGCTCTGAAGGCACAAACCTCATAAACATTCAATATGGCGTAGCGTTTGGAGCAATCTTCAGTTTTTGTTTTGACCATGTTCCTGGCTCTTCAACTATTAGGATTGCTATAACCCCATGCAATATTTTGCCATTTCTTGGTCTCATAATTTACTTTCTACTTGACTGGCTTACAGCTAACTTTGCGCGGACGAAATATAAATTTGAAGATTGGGTTATATACCTTTGGAGTTTGGCCATTTGGTATCTTGGTTCATTAGTGGTCTTGATGAATAGTGAAGATAATTTAGGATACATGGGGCTAAGCCTTTATCTAATTGTTGCTGGACTTTTTGATGTGTTTGGCTATAGGAACAAATTTTATACACTTGCAAACATCCGTTCACTTCTTTGGATGAATTTAGCTGGAATGAAAATTATTGTGGGACTTATAGTATTTCTGCAAGCAATAGTTGTTGTCTATGGTGGAGCGAATACTTCTTTAAAATTTATTGCAACTATATTAATTTTTGTTGTATCAGGAATGAAAATGCTACGCTATTATCTACTAATTAAAGATAAAAATGGAGAAAGTGGGAAAGATGAATAACTACATTTTTATGGGAACAGTAGCTGGAATCATTTTAATTAACATTATATTAGCCTTTGCTAAGCGCAAAGGTGTTACATTTTCTGTTTATGCAGCAGATCCTAATAAACACGGTAAATTTGTAATTGCTATGACCCTTACAGGCACAATTGTGGGTGGAGGGATGTTTCTTGCTGTTGGCCAAATTGGATACGAAGCCGGAACAGCAGGATTCGTTTTGGGTTTAGTTTATTTAGTAGGTTTAGCTATTGTAGGTGGATTTGCACCTAAAATTCGAGAAATAATGGACAGTGGAAAACACGAGACATTGATAGATATGTTGAACTCGGCTTACAATAATAAAGTAGTACTACAATTTTGCATCGTTAATCTTTTCATGTATACATTTCTTTTAGCTGGCCAATTCGTTGCTATGTTCCAGTTTGTTAAATTTGTTCAGACTGCCTCTGTAATTGCTTGGATTCCCTGGTCTCTCGTTGGCCTTGCAGTACTCTCTCTCTTTTTATATCCCGTCATTGGCGGATTGCGTAAGGATATTCAGACAGACATTATTCAAGTAATAATTATAGTCATAGCTTCAATTCTGATTTTAGTGAATATTATATGTTCTGGCATTTGGAAATCATTATGGATCAACCTACCTGATTCTCACGTCACTGGCACTGGTTACGGGTGGCTATTTATAGTCGGCGCAATTCTTTTCCTGACACCATCCTTCATCACTAGAATGGATATTTGGCAAAGAATAAGGACTGCGAAAACAGAAAAGGATAGTAGGTATGGATTTTGGTTTGCAGGAGTTCTATCTTGCTTCTTCTTTTTTCTTTTCACTACAATTGGAATGTGGGCTTATAGCTTAAAGTTCCCAAACAGCAAGTTTGCTACCTTAGATTTGATATATCAGAGGTTTCAGAATCCTTTGATATTAGGATTTATTATTGGTGCATTTTTTGCCGCTGTGCTCAGCTCTGCAGATACTTTTATAAATAACATTTCGCTTTTTATTACAAAACTGACATCCCCAAAATTATGGAATCAAAGAGGAGAGAAACAAACGGATAATACTTTGCTTGGTAGGTCAAGGATGTGGGCAAGCGTCTTTATCGTTATTTCAATTGGTTTAGGGTGGATTGTTCCGAACTTTGTTGATCTTCTTGTTGGGGCTTTCTCTCTACTTTTAATTTACCTTCCTACGATCTTAGGATTACTTATAGAAAACTGGCGCAATCCAAAAGCTGCGTTTTGGTCATCTTTTAGCGGAGTTGCAGTATTCTTTATCCTCTTTTTCCTTTGGAATCCAAAACTAGCATTTGTTCCCGCTGTACTTATTTCGTTTATTACATTTGCTTTAATTCAGGTTGTAACAAAGAAGAAATGAAATTACACTGTAAAAATTTCTTTAAAATATAGGGTGTAGGATCAGGTCTTGTTTCTTGATTTTCAAAACAAACGCCAGCAACAGCAGATAACACAAGCTAAAAGATTGACATCATTGTCGCTGCATTTCTTTTAGCCTTAAAAATACATGT
>CAYHTN010000105.1:0-3044 GCA_964359565.1 uncultured Gammaproteobacteria bacterium | reverse complement strand
TTCCGAGCTTAGCCAAAAAAAGGAAATGCGTCAACCATCCGAGACCGTACTTTTGTTAAGTCATTCCCGCGAAGGCGGGAATCCGGCTTATTTACGAATGGATTCCCGCCTTCGCGGGAATGACGATCTGAGATCTGACCCGTGTCTGATCTCAGATCAGACACGGGTCAGATCTCAAGCGATGAACCGTTCTCGAACAGAAATAGGCAGGATATCACTGATCGAGCTTGTACCAATGAGGAGCATAACGAGACGCTCGACTCCAAAGGCGATCCCAGCGGCATTCCCCATGGCCGGTAGCGACGTCAAAAAACGCTCATCCAACGGCCACGTTTTCTTCCCGAGTGAACGACGCAATTCTTGTTCTTCTAAGAATCGCGCACGTTGCTCTGTCTCATCGGAGAGCTCCGCGAATCCATTCGCGAGTTCGAGATCGCCAATATAGAGCTCTGTTCGTAACGCGTAACGAGAATTATTCGGATCTTTGCGTGCGAGCGCCGCCATGGAAGCGGGATAATGTGTCAAAAAGGTGGGCTGGTAAACGGTGTGATCTTCATTCCAACCCAAATGGGGCTCCACTTTTGAAAGAAAGACTTTAAAGAAAAGATCATCCCAACTATCTGTCTCTTGAACAGTTTGTCCATGTTCGCGTACGCACGCAGCAAGCGCTTCACGGTCACCGAGCACAGTATCAAGATCGACATTTGCGTACTGGTTCATCGCTTCTTTTACGGTAAGACTTCGAAACACCGGTTCACATGCTTCTGCGAGCGCAACTTGTGCCGTCGTCACCGGAAGAGCGGCCGCAGCAAAGCGGATCATCCCTTGCGTGTCGACAATCAGCTCTTCAAGACCCGCGTCACGACGATACCATTCGATCATTATAAACTCCGGATCATGCGAGCCGTCCCACGGTTCACTATTCCGAAAACACGGACCCAAATCATAGATTTTTTCAAACCCGGCCGCCAGTAACCGCTTCATTGCATATTCTGGAGAGGTGATCAGTGCCCCTTCATGAACGGTTCCATCTTGCTCCTCGATCTTGGTCCAGAGAGGCTCAAGATAGGGCTCTTGTCCCGGCAAGCCAACCAGACGAGGAGTATGCATCTCGACAAAACCTTGTTCGTCGAAATATTGACGTATTGCCTTAATCACGAGAGCACGAAGGCGCAAGAGCTGAGGATCCATATGGGCGGAGTGTGACGGAAAGATACGGGAAGGTCAAAACAAAAACACCTCGAAGCTTTATACAAAGAGGTGTTTTTGTTTTCCGTTTTTCTTAGCGAACCAAGTATGGAAGAAGAGCCATGAAACGCGCGCGCTTGATGGCGAGGGCGAGTTTGCGCTGGTGCCAGGTGCAGGCGCCGGAGCGCTTGCTTGGAACGATCTTGCCAAACGAGGAGAGATAGCGACGTAAGGTGTTCGTATCTTTGTAGTTGATGTCGCTCACGTTGATCTGACAGAAGTAGCAGGTGCGAACGATTTTTTTGGCGTTACGAGATTGCATAGAGTTGATGAGAGGCGTAGACCGGAAGGAAACAGCTGGAGGCCACGCGGGATGAATGTAATAAGATTAAAAGGGAATGTCTTCCAGGCGAATTTCTTGGTCTCCGACGCCTTTGTCCCAGCCGGCATCCGAAGGCGGGTTGCTTGGAGAAGAGGCGGAAGGAGCAGGAGCAGAAGAGGAGCCTCCCATCGCAGGAGCGCCTGACGCGCCACCCATAGGTGGGCCACCAGCACGATCAAGCATGATCATGTTGTCGGCGACGATTTCGCTGCGGTTACGCTTGGCGCCATCTTGTGCTTCCCATTCACGGGTTTGGATGCGGCCTTCGACGTAGACCTTGCGGCCTTTGGCCAGAAATTGCTTACAGATATCTGCGAGCTTCCCCCAGGCGACAATATTGTGGAATTCCGCTCGTTGTTGTTTGTTACCTTGCGCATCGGTCCACTGCGCGTTGGTCGCAACCGAGAAGGAGCAGACATTTTGACCCGTAGGCGTCGTGCGGACTTCGGGATCGCGCGTCACGTTGCCGATCAGCTGAGCGCGGTTAAGATCCATAGAAGAAAGAGAGAAGACTTAGACGGTCTTGGTCTCTTCAGTCAACGCGGCGTCACTCTTCTTGTCAACTTCAGAAGAAGTTCCTTCAACGGCAACTTCTTTGCTTTCCGCAGCACCTTCAGCAGCCTTCTCTTTTTCTTTTTCGGCGTTGGCTTCGTCGGCACGTTCGCGACGACGAGCACGCTCTTCTTCGACGTTCACTTCGTTGAATTGAATGAGGTCGAACTTCTGTTGCTCAACGCTCTTTTCGGTACGGAGGAGAAGGTAGCGCAAGATGTCGTTGTTGATACGGAGGTTCTCGTCGATCTTTGCAATGGCCAAGGTATCAGCAGAAAGCACGACGGCGATGTAGTGGCCGTAGCGTTGTTTTTTGATGATGTAGGTAAATTTGAGCTTGCCCAAACGCTTGGTAAATTCGATCGTCGCTCCAAGCTTGGTCAAAAGCGCACTGATTTTTGCTTCAACGGTACCGACTTCGGTATCGGTGATGGTTGCTGGAATGATGTACAACAACTCGTACAATCCGGTCATAGATTCGTGACATGTCCTCTATTTGAGGCTCTAAGCAAAGCTTAGATTGGCCAGTCACCACTAAAGAATAAGTAGCCGGATCGTACGCAAAACGAGCCCTACTGTCAACCCCTTAATGATTTCAAAATACACCTATTTCTCGAGAAGAACGGGTCTTCCAGACAAAGGGGCGGGGAATGTGTAACAGGCATTCCCACGAGGAGGGGGTCAATCGAACCGGGGAAGGATGACGTAAACTCGAATACCTTCTATGATCTTCCCATGAACCATTTTCTTCTTTGCGGTAGCCATCCTTTGCTGTCACTCGCAGAGGCGGCGGTACTTCTGCCTGGACCGATCCCGACGGTGGTCGAATCCATGGCTCTCTTCGATCGTAGCCCTTGGGATGGCGGGTGGCTTCAAAAACGTCTCTCTGGAGCGGTAAAAATCGGAGATATCATGATGTCTG
>CAYHTN010000104.1:0-3097 GCA_964359565.1 uncultured Gammaproteobacteria bacterium | reverse complement strand
CAAATTCAAGATGTTTCCGATCGTTCCAACGCCAAGGTCATTCGTGCGTTGGTGCCACTCGCCGAAATGTTTGGATATTCGACCTCATTGCGCTCTATGACGCAGGGTCGAGCGAGCTACTCGATGGAATTCTCTCAATACGAAGAAGTTCCAACAAATGTCGCCAATACGATTGTCGAAGGTCGTTCCAAAAAATAGCCTGTAGGTATAAACAACCCCCGAAGCTTCATGCGGAGGGGGTTGTTTTGTGTATGGAAGGAGAAAATAACCCCTTGCTCCTGCTTGAGGGGTATGTTGAGATGGCGCCATATGTTGTCATGGCAGCGCCTGTGCGATCTTACGCGGCGAACGCGTAGCCCTTTGTTTTTCGTAGGGGATCAAGAACACGATGATCCGATCGTGATCCTTTCTTTTGAGACCTACGAGACGCTTGTGAATCAAGGGGCGTCTTTAGAAGCGGGAAAGGCTCTCAGGATTCCTGTTCGGTTGGAGGCCGTGTCTAAGTCGGCTGCGAGCGAGACAAAGAGAGATCTCGCCCCGGATCTTCGTCATCCTGAGATGAGCGCCTCGATATCGGCTGGATCAACCTCTGCAACGCAGTCAGTAGACACTGCTTCTCTAGAAACACCCGATATTATGACTCCCCCAGCTTCTTTGGTGGACGAGCGTACCTTAGAAGAGCGTTTCTACTTTCAGCCCCCCGTAGCAGATGAATATCGCTAATTTGAGCAAAAAACCTTCTTAGGAGGGGGATTGTATCCTGGAGAATGGTCAAAAAAGGGCTCACTCTTGCATAATTTTTCTCACTTTGCTATTATCTGCCCACTTGTTCTAAGTCCTTTATTCTCTAATGAGCGCGTCGTCGCAGCCGATCTTATGGCTTGCGCTCGCGTGATCTGTTACCACTCCTATGGCAGATGCCTTTCAACGCACTAAACCGCACGTCAACATTGGTACGATTGGCCACGTTGACCACGGAAAGACCACGACCACCGCGGCTATTTTGACCGTGCTCAGTGCTCATGGGATGACCGCCCAGAAAAAGGGGATCGATGACCTCGATAAGGCTCCTGAGTCCAAATCTCGTGGTATTACCATCGCTACCGCGCACACCGAATACGAATCCGAAAAGCGTCACTACGCTCACGTCGACTGTCCAGGGCACGCGGACTATATCAAGAACATGATCACGGGTGCGGCTCAGATGGACGGCGCTATTCTTGTTGTATCTGCCACGGATGGTCCAATGCCTCAAACACGCGAACATATTCTCTTGGCTCGCCAAGTCGGTGTGCCAGCTATGGTTGTCTTCTTGAACAAAGTGGACATGGTCGAAGATGCAGAATTGGTTGACCTCGTCGAGCAAGAAATTCGCGATCTTTTGAACAAATACGAATATAAAGGTGATGAAACCCCAATCATCCGTGGATCTGCGCTCAAGGCTCTTCAGAGCCCAAGTGATGACGCCGCATCCAAGCCAATCCTCGACTTGATTAAGGCTTGTGATGAATTCATTCCAGAGCCTGTCCGTGAAACCGATAAACCGTTTCTCATGCCGGTTGAAGACGTGTTCTCGATTGAAGGTCGTGGCACGGTTGTCACTGGTCGTATCGAACGTGGTCAAATCAAAATCAACGAAGAAATTGAAATCGTTGGTCTTGGCGAAACGCGTAAGAGCGTCGTGACCGGTATCGAAATGTTCAACAAATCTCTTGACTCTGGTATGGCTGGTGATAATGCCGGTCTCTTACTGCGTGGTGTCAAGAAGGACGAAATTGAGCGTGGAATGGTCTTGTCTAAGCCAGGCTCCATCACTCCTCACACCGAATTTGAAGGAGAAGTATACGCCCTTACCAAAGAAGAAGGTGGTCGTCACAAGCCATTCGTTACAGGATATAAGCCTCAGTTCTACATCCGTACCACAGACGTCACCGGTGAAGTCACTCTTCCGGAGTCTGTTGCCATGGTGCAGCCAGGTGATACGGTCAAAATGATTGTGAAGCTCATTGGTCAAGTTGCGATCGAAGAAAAGATGCGCTTCGCTATCCGTGAAGGTGGAAAGACGGTCGGCGCCGGGGTTGTAACCAAGATCGTTAAATAAACTATTCAAGTGAGGAGGCCTCCTCGCTTCGTGGGACGTCAAGTAATGTCACGTCCTGTACGAGGTGAGGAAGCCTCCTCTCTACACGCACATGTCCGACGCAAAAACCAAAACAGCAGCAGCCGACAAGGCGGCCACTGTGCATCGTGTTCGTATCAAAATTCGTGCGTATGATCACAAGATCATTGATCAAGCGACGCGCACAATTATTGAAGCAGCAGAGCGCACAGGGGTAAAAGTGATTGGCCCGATTCCGCTTCCGACAGAGAAGAAGAAATTTACGGTCAATCGCTCCACCTTTGTTCATAAGAATTCTCGTGAACAATTTGAGATGAGAGTTCATAAACGCATCGTTGATATCATGGATCCAAATCCAAAGACGATCGATGCGCTCACGTCTCTCAATCTTCCGGCTGGTGTCGATGTCGAAATCAAAATGTAAAATCCCGAGTCTATCGGGAGATTCCCAAGGAGTAAGTTGTCATCTGCTTCGGCAGAGCTAGATCTCATACATTGAGACTGGTACGGCATAACCTCCCTGCAGTGAGTCGCGATTAGCTTCATCTTTCAGGTTTGCATGTGCACAACCGAATGTTTGAAGACGATGCGATCGTCTGCAGACATTCGGTTTTTCTTTTGTTCATCCCTGTACGTTCGCGTACAGCTACATCAATGCGACCACTCCGAACTCTATGAAATGCATTCTCGGTAAAAAACTCGAGATGTCGCAGGTCTACGGATCTGATGGCAGTATCATTCCTGTTACGCTCATCAAGGCTGGTCCTTGTGTCGTAACGCAAGTGAAAACGAAATCACAGGACGGCTATGAAGCAGTCCAGCTTGGATTTGAAGAGATGAAACGTCTGGCCAAACCTCAGGCGGGGCATTTGAAGGATCTCCCTTCGATGCGTCATCTTTGTGAGTTTCGTGTTTCTGAAGAGGTGACGTTAAAACGTGGAGACACCGTGGATGCATCCGTCTTCCAAGCGGGCGATA
>CAYHTN010000103.1:0-3116 GCA_964359565.1 uncultured Gammaproteobacteria bacterium | reverse complement strand
CATCGATTGAAAAACCCTCCAGAATTCGCCGGTCAGCCGCCTCCGGGTCAGCGTCGGCCAGCATTCGGCGGATTTCATCTTCGGTGCAGTGATAGTCCCCCTCGTGACTGCGGCGAAAGGTATTGCCGAAAGGCGTGGGACCGAGATACACCGGTCGCTCGCTTCGCGAGGCGCGAGGCACATGCACAACGAGAATCCGCGCGTTCTCTACCTCGACTACCTGCACATGAGCGGTTGTTAATAGATTTCGGCTCACCTTGCCTCTATTGTTCACGGTATCCCAAAAGATCTTCTGGTACTCATCTATTTGTTTCGCGGTCAGACCATCTGCGAGGACGTCGCCGAATTCATCTTCAACGACGCCGAGCAAGATCGTTCCGCCATCGGTATTAGCCAGGGCGCTATAGGTCTCCCAGAAACTACCGGGGAATCCTCCACGGGCCGACTTGAACTCCTTGTCCTGCCCCTCGCCGATGGCCTCTACTTTTTGAATTTCCTCCGGTTCCATTAGTCTCATAATCACACCGTTTTAAAACTTGTAACACCTTTGGTTTTGAATATCTGCACAGCGTTGGCCTTGAGCTGATCGTTGCCCTTAAATCCTTCATCGAGGCATACCACGCGTGCGGGTTTCTGCTCAGCCATGGCGCGGATTAGCTCCAGGGTCAATTCCTTTTCAAGGCAGATAAATAGCGCCCCGTCCGCCGCACTATGAACCGTCTTGCCGGCCAGCGCGATCTTTTTTATCTGCGTTGTGAGCGGGAAGCCGCTCTTGAGCAGGATTTCGTAGAGAATATCGTCACTCGTTCGACCATCGCGGATATGGTCAACATGCAAATCAAGTTGTTTTTCCAAGACCGCCGTATTGCCCTGTTCTACCTGCGCGTTCCAGGGCTTAAAGTTGGACTCTGCAAGTTTAAAAACCTTGAAACCGCGATCCTGTTTGTTCTTGTCATTCAGTGCCAGCTTGCTTTGATCTTCTTTGTCCAACCTTTGAATAACCCGGCGTACACGTTCTTTCGTTATATCTGCGATGGTTGGATAATCCTCTCGGCCGGTCGGCTCGGGAAGTTGAGCGAGAATGAACTTGCGGTTTCCCTCATCTTGCTTATTCAAATCAAGAATGGCGTGTGCGATACTACCGGAGCCAGCAAAAAAATCCAGAATGATTGCGTCAGACTCCGATGCAGCGAGATTTAGCAATGGCAATAACAGCTTTGACGGCTTGGGAAACGGGAAAATTTGAGCATCACCAAAAAGATCTATTATTTCATTTGTGCCATGTTGTGTAAAAACGTTATCAATGATTGAGAATGCCTTGCTTTGTCGGACATTGCCATTGTCGTCTTTTAGGTACTGTTTTGTATGTACAGACCAATTGCCGTCCTTATCTTTCAAGAAAGCCAACTCTCCTTTTTTCGAGGTTTCTTCGACGCGCTCACGCGACCATAGCCACTGTCGCTTTGGCATTACGATAGAGCCATCGGGTGCAGTAATGGGAAAGACAAGATTCTTTCTTTCACCCATACTCTTCGTTGCCTCAAGTGGGTGAGTACGATATGGGCCGCGCTGAGCGTAGTGTTCATCCTTCAATATATAATACCGTTCGATAGATTCCTGTGACTGAGGTACGAATAATGGCGCAATTGCATCAAGGTTTCTTGCGTAACAAAGAATATATTCATGAACGGAGACGAGAAATTTTTCTTTAGCGCCGCCACCGTAACGTTTTTTCCAAATAATGTTCTCTAAGAAATTTTCCTCACCAAACACTTCATCACAAAGTTTCTTCAGGTTGTCATACTCGAAATCATCAATACTGATGAAAGCAACCCCATCATCCCTGAGAAGATTTCTCGCAAGATAAAGTCGCGGATACATCATATTCATCCACTTGGAATGAAAGCGACCATCAGCTTCGGTATTGGTGTTGAACTTCCGACCCTCAAGGTCCACCTGCCCGGTGTATTCTAGATAGGTTTGTAAGCTTTCGGTATAGTTGTCGGGATAGATGAAGTCGTTGCCGGTGTTGTAAGGCGGATCGATGTAGATCATTTTTACCTTACCGAGATACGACTTCTGCAATAGTTTAAGAACTTCGAGGTTATCGCCTTCGATGATGAGGTTCTCAGTTTTGTCGAAGTTGACGGACTCCTCCCGCGCTGGGATGAGCGTGGCCATGCTGGGGGTCTGGATGGTTTTGAAACACTCGGCCTTGCCCGGCCAGTTCATACCGTACCGTTCTCTGCCCACGTCCACGCTCTCGCCCAGGGCAAGCTGCAGGCGTTCAAAATCAATCTTGCCTCCCTCCGTGCGAATCTCCGGAAGGAGGCGCAGAAGTTCCTGCTTTTTTTCTTCTGAGATATCGAGAGAGCGGAGGTCGAGTTTTTCCGGTTCGTTCATTCTGGCTCCTTTGGCAATACCACCGACATATTTGTCCCACTCCGGCTGCAACCGTTCGCTCTAAAGCAACTGTTTGAAAACTTTACTACAAGCTACCATAAAAGTCCAGAGAAGAGATTCTGCGTGAATGTAACTTTGAGAGGGAAAGGTGCGGGTCGTTTTGTTGAATAACATTCCATCTGCATTATCAAAAAATCACTTCATTTTCGGTTTCTCTCTCTTCATCCCAGTCGATTCCGGATGGTGCGTCCCCTGTTGTATGAGCCGTTATAATTGCGAACGTCTCGTCCGACTCGGAAGTTACTTCTGTGCGTCACCCGGACCATCCGCTTGAGCAAAATACTCATACCCTATCATGGAGAGTACCGCCACGGCCGCGGTCTCGGTGCGCAGGATATTCGGGCCGAGGGACACGAGGTGGAAGCCTCTGTCCTTCGCCGCCTCCGCTTCCTCTTTTGAGAATCCGCCTTCGGGTCCGACGAGGACGATGACCTGGGTTGCGTTTTGATGTGAACGAAGGACTTCCTTGATGGGCGTGGTACCTTCTTCCCAGGGGAGGAGATTCAGGGTTCGGGGTTCGGGGTTCGGGGTTCGGAGAAAATCTTGCAACGAAACGATGCGCCCGACCCCTGGTATATCCGGCCGATTGCTCTGCATGGCAGCTTCCCGGGCGATCTTTTGCCAGCGGGATACGCGTTTTTCCTCGTCCTTGA
>CAYHTN010000102.1:0-3166 GCA_964359565.1 uncultured Gammaproteobacteria bacterium | reverse complement strand
TCAAGATCAGGATGAAAAACGCGTACCGCTGCTTCATGATTGCCTCCCGAATAGTAGAAAGAACAGATTCTCAGATCTGCGGCGCCGTCCTGTATTTACTATTTTTTACGGCTTTTTTCCGAGAACATCCAAACAGGCACGAGAAGTAAACTGGCCCGATATCTTACGTGCTCTTGGTCACTATAAAAAAATGCCGGCTATTAGTCAATTCTTATTGTCGCGCCGGCCTGGTCTCGTGGGGGCAATGCATTCCGAGAAAGACCGGGAATGGTGAAGCGGTAAAGAAACCGCTTCGCCTCCCGGAAAATATCTTACTGTTGATGGGTTTCCATCTCTTCCCACCCTGTCCACATCTGTCGGAAATGGGAAAAAGGCGTATGACCCAGTGTGGCCATATAGATGTGGACACAGAGAAAGGCAAAAAAGGAGCAGGCGATCAGGTAATGGGCGTCAACAAGGAACTTGATCCCCCCGATCATGATGATCCATCCCCGCAGAGGCGCAATATTCATGAGGAGGAGACCGCTGCCGATCACGAGCGGCAAAAGCAGAAACATTATGAACAGATAGCTCAATTTCTGGATGGCGTTGAACTTGCTGTCCGGCGTAGCGGTATGGGGATTCTGCCGGCCCAGAAAGTAGGCGAAGAAATAGAAAAACGCCTGTCCGAATATCCTCCGTTTGATATCATCCAGATTGGGGATGTAGAGTTTTACCAGACTTCTGGCTACGAACAGATAGTAAAAAAACCATAAGAAAAAGGAGATGGAAACCGTCACGCCGGCGACATCGTGCAGCTTGATAGCCGCCTTATAAGTACCGAAGATATTGGCATATTCTGGGAATCTGATCTGCAGGCCCGTGAAGCAAAGGGTGACGATGCCGAGGGCGTTTAACCAATGCCATATTCTCACCGGAGTGGGTGTAAGATATATCTGTTCCTGGGGCTTGGCTGGCAACATATCATCGCTCCTTTCTTCTGTTTCTGGTTAGGAAGCGAAGCGTACCATGAACGATGGGCACCATCAGTCCCGCGGCCGCGATCAGGGCCCCGATGATGCTCAAAGTTAAGCTTCGCGTGAAACCGACCATATAGAAATCCGGGGTTCCGTAAAGGATGTCCAGGATGGCGCCTTTCTCCACCGGCAGGCGGCTGTAATTGCCATCCTGCCCGGGGAAGGCCAGATAGCTTGCCTGCTGCGCCTTCGGTCCCGAGGCATGACAGAAAGTGCAATCCCAGCGGTTGTCCAGGATTTGATAGTTGTGTGTTATCACTTCAGGCATCATGGTTCCCATGAGACTAATACTGCTATATCGACCGCTTTTATTGAATTTTTTTAATTCGCTCAACGAGATGGCGCCATCGCCGTCGCCGTCGATCAACGTCCCGACTTTTTCCCCCGCCGATAAAAAGGGCTGTAAATCTTCGAAACCGGCCAGATTGACGCCGCCCTGGGGCGAGTCTGATACATTTTTTGCCATGTATATGATGATCACATATTTTTTTGAGCCTGTATGGCAGGTTATGCACGGCAAAGCATCAATATGGAGCGCCGCCTGGGGCAGCCATTTGGAGTGGCTCTTGACCGTTTTAGAATTATCATGACATCGGGCGCATTGGATGTTGATGTCGCGACCGGATACTGCCAGAAGCGGCTTCACCGCATGAGGGTTGTGGCAATCAGTGCAGCCGGCATTTTTGCCATGCAGGCTTTGGTCATACTCGGCAAAGACGGCTGCGTGACACTCCTGGCAGGTTGCCCGTGATGGTCGGACGCCGTCCGCCGGATGATTCTTCGTTACCTTGTCATGGCAGGAAACACACCCTATGCGCGCATGTGTCGTCAAATCATATTTTACCGGATCGATATAGAGGTGCGCTCCTTGATTAATGATGGTCTTTTCACTGTGGCAGGTCAGACAATTGTTCGCCGCCGCATACGACGCCGGCGCCATGAGCATGGGCAAGAGCGCTGCTGCAAGTAAAATCAGAAACCGCCTTATCCGACTCATCAATCTTCCTCCTTGGCATTTGTGGGCATAACGCAGTCAATCCCAATATTATTGATCCTAAACTATTGCAGCGTTTATGCCAGTTTTTATAAATTAACACAATCACCATTTTCAACGGCTAACCCCAAAACGAGTTCTTATCAAAAAATGATTGTTCATATTCTTAACACTTAGCATCCTCTTAATTGGCTGATTTTTATAAAATTTAAACGGACAGTAAAAATTCATGATGAGGGAATGTAAATATTTATAACACTTTTCGCAGGGCAGTTAATTCACCGGGAATCTCAACCATCTTTCGCTTAGACGCATAAGTAGTGATTATTATACAATATTTTTAAGTGCTGGTTGAAGATTATTCGGACTTTTCTGTTTTGGCATAGTTATTGGATTAGTAATAAGCAAAAAGAAAATGCAAGATGGAAGGTGATAAGTCATGAAGGGAATAATTGATCAACTATTGCGAGGCCCGTTGAGAGTATGTTTAATGATGTTGATGGGGCTGCGACTTCCTATAATTTGAGCTTACATTATAGATAGGAGCGGTCAGAGGCTTCGGCAAGTGGCAGCTTTCAGTTCCGCTGCCGCCATAGACAGGAGGAAATTGCTATGAAACTTACAATTTTAATTATCATCACCGTGTTGGGATTGCTAATGCCCTTGTTGTGGATTACAGGAACGTTGACATCTATCATTTATTTTTGTCGACATAGAGTGGGTAAAACCCGTAAAGAGCGGACTTTCGCCCTTAATCCCCAACTGGGACTCACCATGGCCGATGGTGGCGATTCCATTGATAAAGAGGAAAAAGAGTAGGCAGCTGTTAAGCAGGTTAGCATGCCCGCAATGTCTCTGGTCTCCCCTGGGGAGATTATGACGGCAAG
The DNA here is from genome assembly GCA_964359565.1 of uncultured Gammaproteobacteria bacterium. GTDB lineage: Bacteria > Patescibacteriota > Patescibacteriia > 2-12-FULL-60-25 > 2-12-FULL-60-25 > JAGOTP01. Next base: position 269 of record CAYHTN010000102.1, on the reverse strand, counting down.
AAAGAGAGACAAATCATGTCTGGTAGGTTAAACCCCATCTGGGGTTTGCGATGGAAAATGATGCAATCCGAATGGAGAGGAGAGGAGTTAAATACTTATGGGAATTGATAGAAGGACTTTTCTCAAGGGTCTGGGAACGGGAATCGCAGGGGTAACCTCGGGGTGTTTTTTGTTACCAGGTAAACTTAAGGCAGGAGAGGTTGCCGCAACTAATGAATTTATGGGGGTTCTTGTCGATACCACCCGGTGCGTCGGATGTCGAAGCTGCG
>CAYHTN010000101.1:0-3188 GCA_964359565.1 uncultured Gammaproteobacteria bacterium | reverse complement strand
ACGATTCTGCGCTTATTCTAGCACATTTTGGTGATTAATTGGGTTTTAGCTCAATATCATGATCATTGGAGTTGGCTATCATGCTCGCCGAATCTACCTTCCATTCTTTTTTCGTGAGCAGTCCTCGATGAATGATGTGAGACTCGTCTGTGGCGTAGACCTTTTGAGTCAACGAGAGGTTATCGATGCATTCCTGCGGGAGAAGGGCGCTCAATTATCTATGACGTATGTGCAGGACGAGATTGGTGATCGCGTCACGAAAGAGAATCAATGCATTCTAGAGGAGCTCATTAAAAAACAGGCAATAGATAGCGTTATTATCGCAACGGAACCGTTGGCTCATTTTAAATACGCAAAGTGGGCGCTTGATCATGATTTAAACATCCTCATGGATAAGCCGATCACATCGGAGATAGATGTCTCAACAAATGAAAAGAAAGCGAAGAAGATATCCAGTGATTACGTGTATCTAAAGCAACAATATATCCAAAAGAAGCTACAAAAAAAGGTAAAGACATTCTGTCTTCTGTCTCAAAGGCGTTTCCATCCAGCGTACAAACTTATGAAGAAGAAGTTGGATGAAGTTCGTATCGCGACTGGATGTCCTATCACTTCAATACAAGCAAGTCACAGCGACGGTCAATGGCGTTTACCGACAGAGATCGTCGAACAGAATTACCATCCATATAACCAAGGGTATGGGAAGTGCTCGCATTCTGGATATCACACTTTGGATGTCATCAGTTGGCTCGTTACTGCTCAGGCACAAGGTTCCAAGAGGATAGACAGTGCAGACGTATATTCAGCATTTACGAGACCTAAAGACCTCGATGCTCAATTGAATTTCGCCGATTATAGAAGGTTATTTTCTGACTTTGATGCCTATAATACGTTTACCGAAACTGAGTATCAGAAGAAGGTGAAATCGTATGGGGAAATTGACGCTTTTTCTACGGTTGCGTTCAAACGGGGAGAAGATGTGCTCTGCTTAGCATCCATTAATTTAATTCATAATGGATTTTCTCAGCGTAATTGGGTGCACACAGCAAGACGGGATCTGTATAAAGGGAATGGTCGTATTCGACAGGAACAATTCCTCATAGAGCAGGGGCCTTTTCAGTCAATATCCTTGATATCGTACCAATCGAATTCTACGGGGACTGATTCAGGAGACGAGCTCTATGAAATAGGGGGAGAATATCACTTAGATGTTCATGTTTTTAGAAATTCGAACTTATTTCCTACCTGGAAAGCGCATGAAAAGTTTAGCATTGCAATGCTTATGGAGCAGAAAATGGAAGGATACTCCCGTGGACATCAGGAGGATGCGCGACGTGCGGGAATATTAGATTTTATTCAATCCGTACAGATGGATCTTCCTTGTGAGTCTGACCTGCTTGTACATGAAAACAGTACAAGTCTTTTGTCTGCAATGTACTTGTCGGCAATCGCTCACTTGAAAAAGAAGAATCCGGTTATCACTGTGCCTATACGATCGGTAGACGAGTACGTTTGATACACGTATTTCCTAATCGGTTCATTGAGCCATGAGCGACTGGCACGTACCCCCTAAACTAGACACACATTCTCGATTTACTCCACCATATGTCCTATATGGGAAAGCATGTCGACAATGCCCTGAAAAGGGATAGGGTGGCGATGTGTAAAGGTGATAGCGCTCTAGTAGATCGGGCGGACATACTCATGCTACTCTGATATATGCATCCAGAAAGTGTCTTAAGCTAGCTATTTTCCCCATCTATATGAAAACCCTCAACTGTGATTTGTGCGAAGTAACAGCCCAAGGCGAAACGTTCGAAGAATGGATGAATGCCCTTAAACCCCATTATATGGAAGCGCATGCTGACGTCATGCAGGATCCAAAAAATGGAAAAGCAGAGATGGAAAAATGGATGGTGGAGAACAAGGCGAGATTTGAAGCGGCGTAAGTATGTCTGATCGCGTTCCCGCATCCTTGCGAACATGGTTTCTGATCCATTTTATCGCAGACATGCTGTTTGGTGTCCCGCTCCTCCTTCTACCGGTTGCTACACTCGCGTTCTTCGGCCTCCCTGTGACCGATGTTCTCTTCGCTCGACTTGTTGGAGCGGCTCTTCTTGGGATCGGCGGAGCATCGCTCTCTATGCGACAGACGGGGAGTGAGACCTATCGAGCCATGTTGGATCTGAAGATTATCTGGTCATTAGCTGCGATCTTCGCGATCAGTCTCTCGTTGATTGTCGGAGCTCCTAAGATCGTGTGGGGGTTTCTTTTGATCTTCGTCACGTTTTCCGCTTCCTGGATCTACTATCGATTCTTCCGAAGGTCGAGCTGATGAGTATCGTGAGAAGGAACAATTTGATCCTCGTTGTTATACTTCCAGGACACAAAAGAGCCACCCGAAAAGGTGGCTCTTTTGATACCGAAACGTCGCAACCCCTATTTCTTCGAAACGGCAAAGCACACGATTCCCACGACCAGCCCATAGATCAGGTGTCCCATGAGACTCAGCAGGTTCGCGCTTGTAAATGCATGGGTGAGAGGGTTTTGCGTCCGAACCACCAGGCATAGGCGAGGAGGAGAATCGATCCCAAGATCGGTCCGATGCACGGAGACCAACCAAGCGCAAAGAGCATAATCAGACGCTAGCAAACGATCATCTTCAACTGATCTGTAAAATCGTTCTTCACAAGCCGATAACAGATGGTGTTTCCGCGTCGTTCTGCTTCACAGAGTCCGTTATCACGCATGAGCTGCAGGTGCTGGGAGATGTTTGCGATCGTCATTCCAAGGCTTTCGGAAATCTGCGTGACACAGGCTTCCTCTTGTTCATACATGAGGCAAAGGATGCGGAGTCGTGTCGGATCACCCGCGAGTCCAAGCCAGCGGGCGAGTTTTTCGGTTTTGGCTGTAAGTGGGTATTTTTTCATAGGTATCTCCTACAGCAATGTGAATCCGGAGTAATGGTCGAGGATTTTTGCTTGAATCACTAGATCAAGTCCGAAGTACATGGCAAGAGCGAATAGGATGATCACGATGCCAAAGATCCGTTGCAGTATATCTGCGTATTGAGCGATCGAGCGAATGCGTGTGGTCACAGCCTGACTCCCATATCCGATTATGAGCATTGGGATACCGGCACCAACAGCGTATGCGATGAGAAGAGCGCTCGCATTTCCCAGATTATA
>CAYHTN010000100.1:0-3197 GCA_964359565.1 uncultured Gammaproteobacteria bacterium | reverse complement strand
AAGCTCAGGCCGCGATCCAAATGTGGGATGGCCAGGATCTTGATGGTCGTACTCGCGTTGTCAACGTGGCTCGCCCACTCGACGCTCGCCCACCACTTCAGTGCGGTGGTTACTCCGGCGGAAGCCGCGGCGGTGGATTCGGTGGTGGCGCTCGTCGCCAAGACCGCTTGTAATTTCATCAGCCAAAAACATCCCCCATTTCACAGTAACGTGAAGTGGGGGATTTGTTATAGCGCTTTCAAAGCGGTATACTAAGAACGATTTTGCTCTTTCTATGAAACCTTCCCAACACCCACCCTCTGCTAGAGTCAATGATGTTTTTCTCATCATTTGCCTCACGCTCATCGCTGCCGGTATTTCGATCCTAAGTATTTTATTGTTATGGTCACGCAATGAGTCATTGCATCGCCAAATGGCACAGATGCAACGTTCCTTGAATCGTTTAAATGAACAGTCTGCACAAACGTGGCGTGGCACGGCTCCCGCCACGAATGCGCGTGAAGAAGGGATCGCCTACGGCGAGATCGTCCAACGGTTTCAAATCACGAAGAAAAGTAAGACGTATCGATTGACCCATTTTTGCCAAGGAGCCATGCAAAAAGGCTCAGCAGATGGTGGCGACATCCCTTTCTGTCTTGGAAAGAATCAACTGGTCCTGTCGGACGGTGTGACGAATACCTTGCTACAGAGCGTCACAGTCACTTCGACGGAATTCGCCCCCGTCTTACGTAAGCCAGAGCTTTTGGGTGGCGATACAGCGAAGACCCGTCTCTTGATTTCCTACATGCCTGATCTGTGCGATACCATGAATGATTGTGGAGTCGGCATGCCAGAACGGTTCGTAAGTCATCTTTATACGATCGAAGATGGAACCCTGCGGACGTTGAAGGCTTTTCCGGCGTCTGGAGAGCTATTTTGGAATGCATCCTATACCAAAGCGATCGTCCTTCCCCATGTTTGTGGAGGGGCTGGGTGTATGAACGTAGGGTTACTTGGCTATGATTTAGGCAAGGATCAAATCAAAGAACTGACCGCGGCAGAAGCGGCTGAAACAGAACTTGCTTTTGATGTGATGGGAAAGCGCCTGCCGTACTGGAAAAATATTGCTTGGACCAATGATTCAACAATAAACGCAAACGTGATTAGTGTCGATGGAAAATCTGCCAAGACCGTTACCGTCAAATTTTAATCAATTTCAATCGTCGTAGGGGAACGGCGCGCCGTGCCCCTACGTGTTTGTTACAAAATTTGCCACATTCGAAACCGATAGAAGTACAACCGAAAAATATTTACGAGTTTGTTCTTGAGGACGACGCAGCCAAGACTTAAAAAACCGCTTTCACCCATGCCTAAGAAAAATCCTTTTAATTGAGGGGCTTTTGTCTGTATAACTTCCCCGCGATCACGTCGAATCAAAAGCTCTGCGATCGCATGACCGAGCTGCATCGCGATTTGGCCATTTTTGGGAACGCGGATGGAATTCCATTCCAACGCTCCTACGTCACCAGCGACAAAGTGGTGCTCGTCTAAGGAGACGGTGTTTTTGAGGAGTGGAAGGCCAGTGGAGCTGGTTGGGTCGAATGGAGGAACGAGAGGAATCATGTTTGGAACAATACCCGCCGTCCAAAGTAAGAGAGAAGTCTTTATCGTTCGCGCGGGAGTGATCACCTCTCCTTCACGAACCTCGGTCACTGCTTCGCCAGGATAAAGAGTGATCCCTTGTCGTTTGAGTTCTTGTTTCGCTCCTTGTCGCATCTTGTCAGGGAACCCGGGAAGGATATTCGGGGAAGACTCGATGACGAAAAAAGAGAGGAGTGGTAAAAGTTCTTTGGCCTCTTTTTGACAATGTTTCTGCAGATAGGTTCGTAAGCTACAAACAGATTCAACTCCTGCCGGTCCTCCTCCCGCGACTCCGAAGGTGAGGAGAGCCCGTTTTTCTGGCTCCGTTAATGCTGTTTTTGCTTTTCTAACAAGATCCTGAATACGCGTATGGATTTTTTCGATATCCTCCTTCCGTTTGAGGGTAAACGCTCGTTCTTGTGCTCCCGTGGTACGAAAAAAGTTTGGTGATCCTCCCTGCGCAAAAACAAGATCTTCATAAGTAAGTTCTTCTTGGAGGGCGCTTTTCCCATCTTGATAGGTGAGAGTACGCGATTCTCGTCTTACCTCAAGAGCTCTCCCTTGGATGAAACGTACGCCCCGTTTTTCTGCCCAAGGCTGGAGCATGCGTGAGCAGGTCTCTACCGTAATATCCCCTGCGAGTGATTCGATCAAAAGCGGCGCAAACAAAAAGTGATTCGTTTGACTCAGGAGGATAACTTCTCTGTCTGGGAGCCGTGCTTGCGCGAGTTCTCGTGCCGCCAGCACTCCTACGAATCCTCCCCCAATTACCACGATGCACTTTTTCATGTAGTCATTGTGCGTGAGTGAACTCTTTCTGTCTATGAAAAAAGAGAGAAGAAAAATACAAGTCAGAGGGCACCATCGTGGTGCCCTCTGTGGTCGCTTAGTACACTCCTTCTTTTTCTGCAAAATATTCGTTTGCGCGTTTGATGTCACGGAAGGTACCGGCGTCAAACCAGCGGCCACGAATAGGATGTGCTTTCAGCTTATTTTGTTGCATGTAGGCGCTGTTGACTTCAGAGATCTCTAATTCTCCGCGTGCGGAGGGTTTTAAATTGCGAATGACGTCAAAGACACTCGCATCGTAGATATAGAGACCAAGTTGAGCAAAATTCGATTTTGGATGTTGAGGTTTTTCTTCAATAGAAAGCACGCGTCCGTTCGGATCGACTTCTACGACTCCATACTGATGTACGTCCGGCATCTCTTTGTAAAGAATGCTGGCACCGGAGCTAAAATCTCGGACATAGCTTTCTAGACTGTCTTCAAAAATGTTATCGCCAAGATGAACGACGCAGTTATCGTTTCCGACAAAGTCTTCGGCGAGGCTGAGCGCCTGAGCAATCCCTCCGGCCTGATCCTGAATCCGATAAGAGATCTCACACCCATATTTACTCCCAGAACCGATCAATTTTACAAACTGGTGAGCGTATTCTGGCCCTGTCACCAGCATGATGCGCTTAATCCCCGCATCCAAAAGACTCTGTAATGGATAGAGAATCAGAGGCTTATTGAAGATTGGAAGAAGATGCTTATTGGTAATCTTGGTTAGTGTTCCAAGCCTAGTACCTAAG
>CAYHTN010000099.1:0-3267 GCA_964359565.1 uncultured Gammaproteobacteria bacterium | reverse complement strand
ATAGAAGGATTGTCACCATTTACATGATCCATGAGTCTTCTACGAATATCTCCCTTACCAACGTAAATCCACTGCCCATGTCTAAAAATTCCATAAACTCCCAATTGATTCAGATTAACTAATTCGATATTTTGCTTCGTAAAAGATCTAGGCGTCTGTTGAATAAATGCCATATTAAATTTATGTCTTAACTGGTTCATGCTATACTATCAGAATAAACGCAGCGCTATTTCCATTCCGACTTTGCCGTTCCTACTGACTTTTCCACACCAAACTAGCATAATAGCGCTCCATTCATGGTATAATGGAGCATATGAGAAACATTTCATACAAAGAGCGCGTCAAGGAACTTGAGCGCCGCCGGCTCAAAGCCGGAACAATGTTCGAACAGGGTAAAACACAGGCAGACGTCGCTCGCCGCTTTGGCGTCTCCACGGCCTCGGCCTGGGCATGGCATACCGCATGGCAGAAGGATAAGAAAGAGGGGCTGAAAAGCAAAGGCCACTCCGGCGCGGAACCAAAGCTCACTGCCAAGCAGAAGCGGCTGTTGAAAAAGGAAATTCTCAAGGGCCCGATCAAGGCGGGCTACGCTACGGACTTCTGGACGCTTGAGCGCATTCGCGTACTCACGAAGAAGACGCTCAAGGTGTCCTTAGGCCAAACAAGCGTCTGGAGAACCGTCGTTGAGCTCGGATTTTCCGTGCAGAAACCCACGCGAAGAGCGCGGGAAAGGAACGAATCAGCGATCGCGGATTGGAAACTGAAAACGTTCCCGAAATTAAAAAAAATGGGCTCATGATCACGGTTTTCTCATAGGATTCCAAGACGAATCGGGAATATCTGAGAAGCCATCGGTCAGGACGACATGGGCACCGAAGGGTAAAACGCCCTTCCTGCTGTCATCGGGGTCATGGAAGAACCTCACCATGGTCGGGATCATTGTAACTACGCCGGGAGGCAAGCGTTCACGACTCTTCATCAGAACAATCGCCGGTGGGTTGAATGCAAAAGAAGCAATACTATTCCTCAAAGATTTGAAGCGTCACATGAGAGGAAGGAAACTTCTCATGATCTGGGATGGGCTTCCCGCCCATCGGGCAAAGATTGTTACCGAGTATGTGAAAAGACAAAGATCGTGGCTTCGCATCGAACGTTTTCCCGGCTACGCTCCCGAGCTCAACCCTATTGAATACTGTTGGAGCGCCATGAAGGCAAAACACTTCGGCAACCGCAGGGCGGAAGGCATGGAGAGTCTCGGACACGAGGTGCGGAAAGCGAAACGCAAAATGAATGACAATGATTTGTTGAAAAGATTCCTTAGAGCGAGTAAGCTATACTAGTTTGGTATGGAAAGGTCAGTAATATGTCAGTGAACGGCCCCCGGTCGAGTCATTTAGAAAAGTAGGTTAACAGGATAGGGTTCAGGTACGAGGCTTAATTCGTAACCACGAACCCTATGCCAGAAAGCATAATGGATATGGAGGCGAGAAATCAATATCTCCACGCGCTCATTACGGAAGCGGGAGGATACCATCTCAAAGGCAGAAAACAGAAATCAAACATCCTGGACGAGTACTGCCGCGTGAGCGGGCAGAATCGGCAGTACGCCATCAGAAAGATTAGGAGCGGCTCTTACGTAAAAACGTTACGCATAGAGCGTGGCGAAAAAAAGAAGAGGGTTCGACCATCGGTGTATGACGGAAGCGTCATCGCATTCCTCATTAAGATCTGGGACATCTTCGACAGTCCAGCCGGTGTGCGCATGAAGGAGCAGATCAGATCCGAACTTGGACGACTCCAAATGTTCGGAGAGATTACGATCTCATCTGAGATGGAGGGGAAATTGAAAAGAATCAGTGCCTCAGAGATCGACCGAAGCCTCGTCAGCCACAAAGAGAAGGAGAGGATCAGGGAGAAGTACAAGCGCAAAATCCACCCACTCCTGTATCAAAAGATTCCTGCAAAGATCGGGAAGGATCAAGATCGTTTCACGATCGGCACGATCCAGATCGACACTGTCGAGCACTGTGGGGACAAGGCTCAAGGCGTCTTTATTTATACGCTTTCCACGACCGACATTGCTACGAGCTGGTGGCAAGGCGGATCGCTTTTGACCAAGGGAATGCAGGGTGCGGTGATGCTTGTGGATGCCCTGAGAACACGGTATCCGTTCCCCTGGTCCGAGATGCATTCGGACAACGGATCAGAGTTTATCAACAGCCACCTGTACCGCTACTCAATCGATGAAAAAATCGAATTCACGCGATCGCGTCCCTACCAGAAGAATGACAACTTCCTGGTCGAACAGAAGAACGGCCGCATCGTACGACGGCATATCGGCTATCGCAGACACGACACGCTCGAAGAGTTCGCGATCATCAACGAATTATGTGAATGGCTCTCGTGGTACCACAATTTCTTTCAACCGGTGCAGAAACTTCTGAAGAAAGAACGCATCGGCGCAAAAATCAAACGAAAATTCGATGTCCCTAAAACTCCGTACCAGCGAGTGATGGAGAGCGAGAGCATACCAGACGAAACAAAGCGGGTCCTAAAAGCCCAATATGAATCACTCAACCCGGCTGAGCTGAAACGAAAAATCGACAGAAAACGAGACGACCTCTATCTGGCGTACACGGCAAAGAGCAGGAGAAGCATCATGGAAAAGAAAACCGTGCCGGCAACGACGAAGAAAATACCATTACTTATTCACTGACATTCTTATATGACTCGACCGAGAGGGTTTCAGCTACCTTGTTAGATGATTTGACAGGGGGGATGCGCTGAGAGCGGAGACACGTTGCGCTTATTTATTGAATATTCTTTGCAAGCCACCTGTTTAGCTGATCTGGCGTCAATTTAAGCGCCTGTCGTGCATATTTTGCCACCCAGGGATCCTTACTGGTTGCATATCGCACTAAAACCTTTGTTGCCAGTTTATACTCCGGATCAAATTTAGTTGCATTTTTTACAAATATCAAAGAAAGTAATGCATCTTTCTGAAACATGGGATTGTCAATCGCAAAAAGCGCGGTCAGTTCTCTTGTTATTTCCTTTTCTGAGGTCTTGCCTTTATACAACTCACGCAATATTGTCCGATTTGCCGCCTTATTATTTGTTTTTGATTGTTGGGAAAGAGCAAAAATATAAGGTGCAAGTAGAGATAAATTTCCTTCAGTGAGGGAATTCGACAATACATTTTTTAAGGCATCAATCTCTCCCGCATATAAAGAAATTAATGTGCTTCGGGTTATGTCGTTATTGCGT
>CAYHTN010000098.1:0-3281 GCA_964359565.1 uncultured Gammaproteobacteria bacterium | reverse complement strand
GGATCAATATCCGGTAGAAAAAATTGCTCCAGGCGTCATGACCCGCGAGCCCGTCACCGTGCCTCTCATGACGGGGATTAAAGCGATCGATGCTCTGATCCCCATCGGTCGTGGTCAGCGCGAATTAATCATCGGCGATCGCCAGGTTGGAAAAACGGCGATCGCGATCGATACCATTTTGAATCAAAAAGAAACGGGCGTGATCTGTGTCTACGTTGCCATCGGCCAGAAGGCGTCAAAAATCGCCAAGCTTGTTGCCAAGCTTGAAGAGGCTGGAGCCATGAAGTACACGGTGATCGTTGTCGCAAGTGCCTCAGATCCTGCCGCGCAACAATTTATTGCCCCTTATTCCGGATGTGCCATGGCCGAGTACTTCATGGACAAAGGGAAAGATGCCCTCATCATCTATGACGATCTTTCGAAGCATGCTTGGGCCTATCGTGAAGTGTCTCTGCTTCTTCGTCGTCCACCGGGTCGTGAAGCCTATCCGGGAGATGTCTTTTATCTTCACTCGCGTTTGCTTGAACGTGCGGCGCGTTTGAATCAAGAGAATGGGGGAGGGTCAATCACGGCCTTACCGATTATCGAAACACAATCTGGTGACGTGTCTGCTTATATTCCTACCAACGTGATCTCAATCACCGACGGTCAGATTTATCTAGAGAGTGATCTTTTTTACCGTGGTGTTCGTCCGGCCTTAAATGTTGGTCTCTCGGTCTCTCGCGTTGGTGGTTCCGCCCAAACGAAAGCAATGAAGAAAGTGGCTGGTCCATTACGTCTCGACTTGGCCCAGTTCCGTGAATTAGAAGCGTTTGCACAATTTGCGACCGATTTAGATGAATCAACCAAGAAGCAAATCAACCGCGGTCGTCGTTTGGCGGAGCTTTTGAAGCAGCCTCAATACCAACCATTACGTATGGAGCAGCAGGTATCACTCTTATACGCGGCGACAAAAGGATTCGTGGACGTGATACCGGTTGAAGATTTACCTCGTTGGGAGCAAGGGTTCCATGCGCATCTCGCTCATCATCATGTTTCTGTGATGGAAGATTTGAAAATCAAGAAAGCCCTTGATGCGGATATCGAAGAAGGACTTAAAAAAGCGATCACCGAATGGAACGAAGCCTTCCTGAAGGAAGGATCTAAGACTGCATAAATTATGGCGATCTCTCCGCGCGTCGTCAAAAGACGCATAAAATCTGTCCGCTCTACCGGGAAGATCATGAAGGCGATGGAACTCGTCGCTGCTTCGAAGATGCGTAAAGCGGTGCAGTTTGCGCTCACCTCTCGCCCTTATGCGAACTTGATTCGCGAGTTGACGGACGAACTTCGTGCCGCCTTGATTGGTTCAACACATCCCTTATTGCGTGGTCATGCGACGAAACAGAAAACGATTCGTACGCTTGCCGTCGTTATTGCCTCCGATCGCGGTTTATGTGGGGGATATAATTCACAGCTCTTAAGAAAGGCACTTGAATTTTTACGCGGTCGCTCGTCCAATGAGTTGCGTGTTGTAACTATGGGCATTCGAGCCGAACGTGGTATGCGTCGCACGGCTACGCCAATCGTCGCTTCCTTCCCAAGTATCGCGAATGCGATCGGATTTACTGCTGCCGAACCGTTGCTCCGTTTTGTCTTGGATGAATATACGGCGGAGCGTGTTGATCGGGTCTTTGTGATCTACACCGACTTCAAGAGTGCTTTATCGCAGATTCCCACGGTCGCGCAGCTTTTACCGATTATTCCAGAAGCGGAGCTCCCCCTTCCCGCTTCGGATCAACTCGTGGATGAAGAGGATACAACAGAAAAGCTCGTGTTTGGAGAAAGTGACATGTTATTTGAACCTTCTGCCCCCGCCGTCTTTAACAAATTACTTCCTCGCTTGGTCGAAACGAGACTCTATCAAACCTTGCTTGAATCTGCGGCTTCTGAGCATAGTGCACGCATGATGGCGATGCGCACTGCCGGTGAAGCAGCTCGCGACATGGTAAAAGATCTAACGCTTGTCTTAAACCAAGCACGTCAATCGGCCATTACCCGTGAAATCTCTGAAATCTCTGCTGGTAAAGCAGCTATCGAATAATAGAATATGACTACGAAACACACCTCTACAGATGTAACCGTCATGGGACGTATTGCCCAAGTCATTGGCCCGGTCGTTGACGTTGAATTTGATCAGGCTCCTCCGGAACTCTATAATGCTCTCATTATCGAGCGCAAAGAAGGAGATTTGGTTCTTGAAGTGGAGCAGCAACTTGAGGGAAATATTGTGCGTACGATCGCCCTCTCTTCTACGGACGGGCTCGTCCGCGGGATGTTCGTGAAGAATACGGGCGCACCTGTGTCTGTCCCGGTCGGAAAAGAGACCTTGGGGCGCATGTTTAATGTGGTCGGCGCACCGATTGATGGGAACGGTCCCGTGAAAGCCAAAAAAACAGCGTCTATTCATCGTTCCGCTCCAGACTTTAAAGATCAAGCTACGAAGGCCGAAATTCTGGAAACCGGTATTAAAGTTATTGATCTTATCTGTCCTTTCTTGAAAGGGGGAAAGATCGGTCTCTTTGGCGGAGCGGGCGTTGGTAAGACCGTGATCGTCCAAGAGCTGATTCGTAATATCGCAACGGAACATGGAGGCTTCTCTGTTTTTGCGGGTGTCGGTGAACGTTCGCGTGAAGGAAACGACCTCTATCGTGAAATGAAAGAATCAGGCGTGATCGAAAAAACAGCGTTGGTGTTCGGTCAGATGAATGAACCACCTGGTGCGCGTGCTCGCGTCGCTTTATCCGCGCTCACCATGGCAGAGCATTTTCGTGATCAAGATCATCAAGATGTCTTGTTATTTATTGATAATATTTTCCGCTTTACCCAAGCAGGTTCAGAAGTCTCCGCTCTATTAGGTCGTATTCCATCTGCGGTAGGGTACCAACCAACACTTGCGACTGAAATGGGCGCCTTACAAGAGCGTATTACCTCGACGAAGAATGGTTCTATTACTTCTGTTCAAGCAGTCTTCGTACCAGCCGACGACTTAACCGACCCCGCTCCAGCGACCACGTTCGCGCACTTAGACTCAACGGTGGTACTCACGCGTGCACTGACTGAACTTGGTATTTATCCGGCCGTTGATCCGCTCGACTCAAGTTCTACCATGTTGGATCCCCTCATCGTCGGAGAGCGTCATTACAAAGTCGCACGTCGCGTGCAGCAAACGTTACAGAGGTATAAGGATTTGCTGGATATTATCGCAATTCTCGGCATGGAAGAATTATCCGATGACGATA
>CAYHTN010000097.1:0-3512 GCA_964359565.1 uncultured Gammaproteobacteria bacterium | reverse complement strand
GCCGCTTTTATACTCTCTGCAGTGACGACCTGTGCACTCGGGCCACGCTCCGTAAAGTCTACTTTTCCAAGCCTTTCATTCGTAGACGTTTTATTTACCCAGTCCACGATATCCCGGAACTTCATGTTCGGCGAGAGGGTCACTTCTATTTCTGTCGCGCTAAACCCAATCTTTGTCTTCTCGTATCCTTTTGCAAACTGATCAAACGTTGATGCTACACGGGGATTTGCACTTACGACCGTATCTACCTGTGCAATCAATGCTTTTACACGCTCGAGGGTCGCCTGTAGTTTCGCCTCTGCTTTCACCGGATTATCACCCAAGACATAATTTAGATCTTTGGTCGCCTTCCAAGACTGCTCGAGATTTGTGAGTTTTCCGATGAGTGCTTCATCTGGCTTCCCAATACCAAACCATCCTGGCTTCTTTGCCTCTGTTATGACCCGATCCAGAAGCATATCGACAGAATTTCGAAGGAACGTTTCCTTGAAAAGAACTTCGCCACGGGCAAGATTCGCCTGTTCGTTCACCTCAAGACGAGCAAACAACTCATCAGGTGTTGTGGGCGCTTTTGCCTTTCCAAGATACACGACGTCCATATCGCCTTGTGTTATCTTCGTAGAATCCGGGCTTACGTCCGCACGAAGCCTCTGTACGCCCTGGGCAAACGTCGTGCTATCGGTATTATCTCCGACTATTGGTATCACCCGTGCGATAACTTTTCCGTCTTTAGAAAGCACAGCTGTCTTTGTGTCTACGCCGGTATGAGCACCGATATCATGTAATTTCGCGTAATCTTGACCTATAGCATCAAGTTCAGCTGTCCGAAGGTTCATCTGATCTCGAGCTGACAATGGCTCATTAGTTTTTGGATCAACAGCTCCACCATCTTTAAATTCTTTTTTCACTACAAATTTTCCGTTTTCTACCGTCCCTTCTATAAACTCTCCATTTGCACCGATCCTAAATAGGATCGCTCCATCTTCAATCTTTGCAACTTGCTCAAGTGCCAGAGTATTTGACTGTGCATCGTTTACGTTGACATATACCCGACTCTTTTTTCGTGTCAGTTTGGTTCCATCAGCCAGCTCAACCTCCACCGTATCTGAAGCTCGCATAGCCTTCTGCTCTTCTAGCGAGGTAAACATCTGTGCTTTTTTCTCAGCTGATTTAAAGTCGAGTGCAAACCGTTCTTTAGTTGTTTCAATTGCGCTCCGGTCAATATTTACAATTTCGGTCCCGTACCCAAGCTTATAAAACCGTTCTATCTGCGACGGTGTACCCGTATAGTGGTTATGCCCTTTGGCTTCAGACAATAGAAGCGCATAGTTTATATCCCTGCTCTGAGTATTCACCGTGAGTTCCGAAAGCTTCACTGTTGCTCCAACGATATCCGCACCGATCGTATTGTAGATAATTTGCTCTCCTATCCCCTGATATCTTCTTCCGGTAATCCGCTCAAACTCACGGGGAGATATGATCCCGCCCGACGCTTCCTGTCCGAAGCTTAAGCCCGGTACCGAAGACAATACATCGCCGATATGATTTATGACACTTAATTCCTGGCGCATCAGAGTTCCGCCCTCGGAATAGTTTGTATTCGTGTAGGAATTAAGTTTTGCGCGAAGTGCCTCAACTTTTGTTTCTGCCAATAATGGCACAAGCTCACGGGGAAGCGTCCCTTCTGCCTGTCTTCCCTTGAGCCACTCCTGAAGTATCTCAAACTCTGCGGTGTCAGTATATTTCCCTCTCCCGTCTGCCGTCTTTTCTATCCCATCCGGAACTTTATTATCCTTTCGAGCCTGAATCATCTCTTTTATTTTTGAAAGTTTTTCAATCTTGTCTTTTGCAGCCAGGTACCCTTTTCCTTCCGGGGTATCTATGGTTCTTTGTGAATTTCCAAAACTCACCTGAAAACTCTCAAACGGGTTAAACGTCCAGTGTGATTCATCGCCATGTACATATGCCTGGCGCCATTTGTCACGCATCGACCGACCGACTGGTGTATCGACCTCGCGAAGCGTAAACGCGACATCACGCATCGTGATAATCACTTTTGCTTTTTTGATCTGTTCCGATGTTGGATGAGACAAAGGATCCGATGGATCAAAAACAATAACACTTCCTTCACCTAATTGTGCTTTCAATAGATCTACATACGCGTTATTTGTCTTGAGAAACTGTTCCATGAGCGGCTTATTTGGCGCGACGACTATCTGCGGATCGTTCGTCATCTTTGCCTGAAGGAGGACGTTGAGCCCCATGATGATCTCTGTTTTCCCGACTCCCGGGAGGGCTTCAAAGATCGCGCCTCTATTTCCTCTCCTCGCAAATGTCTCCACTGATGCGAGGACAAATTTCGCCTGGTCAAAGTAATTTCCGGTGTTACTTCGAATGGTAATACTCTTTCCAAAGAGTGAACTCGCCCATTCTTCGTACGCACCGACGGTTTCATTGAGTACCTTGAGATCCGTATCTGAAAGCCCGATCTTCGCTGCAGCTTCTTTATCTTTAAAATGAAATTCTGTCGTTTTTACCTCAACTTCTATCCCGTTCACCATAACCTTTTTCGGCTGACCATTGCTATCTTTCGCTGTTTCCTGAGTCACTGTTACGACCGCGTCCACTTGCACGTCTTTACCATTTACCTTCGCAGTACCTTCTGTGAGAAGTGATAATCCACCTCGTTCCTTTTGAAGTTTTGCTAATTTTTCAAGTGTTCCTTTATACTCTGCTTTCACTTCAACTGCCGGCTTTGTCCGAATCTGAATCTCATGTATTCCATCTGCTATCGCTGCACCCACACCATAGATACGCCTTGCGACGGGATTGGTCGATTCTGCCATCCTCTGGACTGTGCCGGACAATCCTCCGGCTTTGACGCTAAAATCTATCGGACTGGCGAGTTCTCTCCCGCCAAGCACGGCTGTCGCGACTTTATCGTTTGACTTGGCAGTGATCTGACTTGCGACATTTCGTGCTATCTCATCCGCCTGACGGTTAATAACTCGTTCGTCAGTTAACCCACGCGCTTTCAACATGTCTTTTGCGCTGGAAAGTGCTTCATTATATAGGTCTCCTTGACCGAGTAATGTTTTACCTTGCCCTGCTTCACGAAGAGTCTCACGCACAGCTTCCTCAATCGTCAACGTCTTCCCCTGAGAAGAAGCGGCTCTGACTTTTGCTTCTGCTGTATCAAATATTGATCCTAATAATTCTTTTCCAACCTCCTGCGCTACGCCAATTTTTATCTCTTTTGACACATCTGAAGTATTTCCGATAAACCGTTCAGCAATCAAAGATGGATGCTTCTCTGTCCCAAAAATAGCGTTACTCAGTCTCCCTGTGATCGTTCCTGCTTTCTCCTTGGCAACTGCTAACCTTTGAATCTCTTTTTGTGCATCTGCATACTCAATTTGAAGCTCTCCAAAGCGCTGTTTCTTTAAATCAAGCTCACCTCTCACGATTGGGTGCTTCTCTTACTGGGCCAGTTTTGTTTGGAGGTCAGTCAT
>CAYHTN010000096.1:0-3573 GCA_964359565.1 uncultured Gammaproteobacteria bacterium | reverse complement strand
CAAAAGATTATCATAGAAAAGGGTGCCGGGGACGCGTTGGTTGTAGCCGATTCCCCCGACGTTCGCGGCAAGGTGAATCACGAGATCGTGACCTTCGACGCTTTTTTGACAGTTCTCGTACCGACGCAGATCGCACTCCGCCGAACGAGGGATGGTGATGTTTTCGCGAGTGACCCCACGCTTAAGAAGGCCTTCGACGATGAATGAGCCGAGGAAACCATTCCCGCCAGTTAAAAGGATTTTCTTATTTTTTAACTCCATAGGATTGTAAGTCTGTGTCAACCATGAGATGCGCAAGATCTCTAAAGCTCGTGGTGGGTTCCCACTTAAGCAATGTTTTTGCTTTTGTAATATCGGCAATAAGACTGTCTACTTCGGTTGGTCTAAAATAACGTGGATCAATCTCAACATACTTTTGCCAATCAGGGATACCGGCGCGTGCAAAGGTCGTTTCCACAAAATCTTTGACAGAATGACTCTCGCCGGTACCAATGACAAAGTCTTCTGGTGTCTCGTATTGCATCATGCGCCAAGCGACTTCCATGTATTCTTTGGCGTACCCCCAATCCCGTCTGGCGTCCAAGGTGCCAAGGTAGAGTTTTTGATCAAGACCGGCAAGAATACGAGCAATGCCACGGGTAATTTTGCGCGTGACGAATGTTTCGCCGCGACGAGGGCTTTCATGGTTAAACAGAATTCCGTTTACCGCAAAGAGTCCGTATGCTTCTCGGTAGTTAACCGTGCAGTGGTATGCGAATACTTTAGCGCAGGCGTAGGGGCTGCGGGGATGAAATAAGCTTGTTTCGTGTTGAGGTGGGGGAGTGCTCCCAAACATCTCCGAAGAAGATGCTTGATAGAATTTCACACGCAGACCCGTTTCTCGCTGGTAGTCCTTTATCGCCTCAAGAATGCGTAATGTGCCAACGCCTGTCACATCCGCGGTGTATTCAGGAATGTCAAAACTCACGCGAACATGGGATTGGGCGGCAAGATGGTAAACCTCGATAGGCTTAATCTCTCGGAGGAGGCGACCAATCATTTGTGAATCTGAAACATCGCCATAATGAAGTTTGAGAAGAGTATTCCCAAGATGAGGATCTTGGTAGAGATGCTCGATCCTATCCGTATTAAACGTAGATGAACGACGAATGATCCCGTGAACTTCGTAGCCTTTTTCCAGCAAAATCTCAGTTAAATAGGATCCATCTTGGCCAGTAATGCCTGTAATAAGGGCTTTTTTCGCATGATCCATTTCGGAAGAGGGGGAAGAAACCATAATATGGGGTTGAAGATGGAGCCACGTTAGCAAATACGCCAAGGCTTGGAAAGCATGAGTGGGTCTCATTCTTGTCTTGACCAAACCTCGAAATACCCCTACTCTTAGAGAAATTTTGAATATTGGTTCCGAGGTCATTGATCCTCACCTTCCCTCTTTTATCTCCCTCTTCCCATGAATGTCTCAGAACTCGCCCGTCGGTTACGTGTAACCCCCCATGAATTGCTCACCAAGCTCCCGGAGCTCGGCTTTGACATTGGGACGCGCGCTATTAAAGTCGACGACCGTGTTGCCGATCAGATTTTCAAGAAATGGATTGAACATGCTCGCCGTGAACGTTTGCGAAACCAGCTTATTGGCGGTTCGAATCAAGCCACTAGCGTTCCGGTACAGAAAAAGGATGTCGAGATCCCTTCGGTGATCACCGTTCGTGATTTCGCTGGAAAACTCAATTTGCCCGTGACAAAGGTGATTCAACAGCTCATGAAGGCGGGTATCTTGGCCTCGCAAAATGAACGTATCGATTTTACGACTGCCGCTATTATCGGAGAAGAGCTTGGATTTCAAGCAAAGTCTGAAGCGAAAGAACAGGAAGAATGGAAAGAAACGATCGAAGAAAAAGATCTCATCAAAGAATCGCTGCAGGCAGAAGATACTGAAAAACTTCTTTCACGTCCCCCTGTTGTCGTGATCATGGGTCATGTGGACCATGGGAAAACGCGCACCCTTGATGCCATTCGAAAGACGCATGTGATGGAAACAGAATCCGGAGGAATCACGCAGCACATCGGTGCCTATCAAGCCGAAAAAAATGGACGTAAACTCACCTTTATCGATACGCCAGGTCACGAAGCGTTTACAGTGATGCGTTCACGCGGGGCAAAAATTGCAGACATCGGCATTTTAATCGTTGCGGCTGATGATGGGGTACAGCCACAGACAAAAGAAGCCGCAGATATTCTTCGAGCAGCGAAACTGCCATTTATTGTTGCTTTGAACAAGATTGATAAGCCCGATATCGATACAAATCGTGTTTTAGGTCAGCTGGCCGAATTAGGGATTACGGTTGAAGAATGGGGAGGAACCGTCCCAATGGTTAAGATTTCGGCAAAGTCTGGCCTCGGCATCGATGATCTTCTTGATCTAATTCTCCTGGTTGCAGATACCGAAAAAGACAAGATCGTGGCAAATCCTCATCGTCTCGCCGCCGGAAGCATTATCGAAGCGCATGTCGATAAAGGCGAAGGCGTGGTTGCAACCATGATTGTGCAAAATGGAACCCTAAAGCGTAACGATTGGTTAGGAATCCAAGGGGCGGCGTATGGCCGCGTCCGGGCCATGCGCGATTGGAATGGAAAAACGGTTGAAGAAGCCCTTCCGGGTATGCCTGTGAAAATTCTTGGCTTTAAAGTCCCTCCGGTCGTCGGAGATATTGTCGAAGTTCCGGCCGATCCAAAAATATTAGAACAAAAGAAGACACGGGCGACGAGTCAGGTGGCGGATAATTTTACGGCCGCAAAACAAGTCAAAACAGAAGCGACCGAAGGACAGCAAAAGAAAATTCTCTTGAATATTGTTTTGAAGACAGACGTGCTCGGTTCGCTCGAAGCGTTACTCGGCATGTTCGAAAAGATCAACCATGAACTCGTCGGAGTCGATGTGATCCAGAAGGGATTAGGGAATGTCACTGAAGTCGATATTGAACGGGCACTCAACTCTCGTCCGTCTATCGTCTACGGTTTTAACGTCGCCATTCCGACTCCCATTGAAATGATGGCCCGTGAAAAAGGGGTAGAGGTGAAATCCTGTAAAGTGATTTACGAGCTTTTTGATGATATCATCACGAAACTTAACGCCTTGTTGCCACAAGAGGTGATTACGACCGTTCTCGGTCATGCCGAGGTCGCTGGGATCTTCCGTACCGAACCAGGACGTATGGTCGCAGGCGTCCGCGTCAAAGAAGGGCATCTCCTGACCGGATGTAAAGTACGCATCTGGCGTGGCGAGGATCCAATTGGCGAGGGCGTGCTTGAAACATTGCAGAGCGGAAAGTCGGCTACGAAAGAACTCAGTGCTGGTCAAGAGGGGGGCGTCTCCTACCGTGGGAAAACCAAGCTTGAACTAGGGGATCGTTTTGAAGCCTATATTGAGGAGTCGAAGACGCAGAAGTTAGAGATGATTCGCTAGATCTTCGTTCCGGAAGAATAAGAAACAAAAAATCGGCATGCCGATTTTTTGTTTCTTGTCTCTCCAGGAAACCCCGTATGGAGGCATTCGCTAGTATCGCTCCTGTCTTC
>CAYHTN010000095.1:0-3599 GCA_964359565.1 uncultured Gammaproteobacteria bacterium | reverse complement strand
CTCCCCCTTCCCTCCTCTAGCTCCTCCCTTCCCCTTCGGGGCGGGCGGAGAAGGGTGAGGCCTGAGCGGCGTTCTTTTGGTTTACGTACCCTGCTGATGACTATGGCGTGCGATAGCACCACCCCCTTCTCCTCCCGCCTTGAGCCTGCCCCGCCAACGGCGGGGGAAGGGAGGAGCTAGAGGAGGGAAGGGGTCCTGGCGTGAGAGGTTAGCAGAGGGAAGGTCCTCCCGCCTCCCGATACAACTCTTCCATCTTCCGAACGTGCTGCTCCCAGGTCCTTCCGGCCTGAATCTTCTTTCTCCCCTCCTCCCCCATCCGATCACGCTGTTCTTTGGTGGTTTCGCTAAAACGGGTAAGAACACGAACCCAATCTTCAATATCTCCTGGCTTCACTAAAAACCCCTGTCTCCCCTCTTCGACCAGTTCTGGATTGCCTCCAATACGCGTAGCGAGACACGGAATCCCATCCGCAAGCGCTTCTAGAAGCGCCCCTGAAGCATTTTCATAGGAGAGGGTCGGCAATACCACGGCTTCGGCCTGACGACGAATCTCGGTGAGTTCGGAAGGAGCACGAAAGCCTAAGAACTCGACATTTTCCATTGCGAGCTCCTTTATCAAGGCTCGTAGCATCGGCTCCTCTGGACCGCGACCGGCAAGTTTAATCGAAAGATCTGGAACGCGAGCAGCGGCACGTAAAAATCCGGATAATCCTTTCTCGGGTGAAAGACGACCAACGTATAACAGATACCCTCCTCCACGTGGCGCCGCAATCGCTGGAAATTGTGTTGGGTTAGGAAGATAGCGAAGCTTACTCGAAGGCTCACCCCAATCCTGCATCTTCTCTTGCATGAAGTGGGATGGGCACAAAAATAACCGAACCGTGCGCTCATAGGATTGCAACGTCTTCGTCATCCCCATCTCGAGCGCAGCGAGGGCATTCGGGAGAAATCCGGTCGCGAGACATTGATGCTTAATCGCATTTAAATATTTTCCGCCTTTGCAACGCTCACAGGGAGAACCTTCGGTGAACATGCGATAGTTCGGACACGCGAGCTTGTAATCATGGAGCGTTTGGACACAGGGGATCTTTCGTTTGTAGATCGGTGACAAAATTGAGGTAGAAAGATGATGGTAGATATTATGGATATGCACGATATCCGGCTTGATCTCCTCTAACACCTTCGTGAATTCACGCTTGGCTTCGATATTCCAAAGATACTTCAGCGCTTTGGTTGCATCCTTCACCGCCCCTTCGCGTTTATCGAGAGAAAAACGTTCGACAAAATGTTTGCTATCGGGCGTCGGAACATTCTTCTCGCTTCGTGTCGAAAACGCATGCACTTCATGTCCTTGTTCACGCTGCGTCGCCATTAACATTTGCAAATACACTTCTGCGCCTCCATGAAGATCAAAAAATTTATTGACATGAAGAATCTTCATAGCGGTTTTTTGGTACGTGCAGAACCTGTGTCAATTAGTTTTTGATAACAGGCAAGATACTCATCTGCCATACGCGATCGAGAGAATAAACGAGCAACCTGAAGCTCGGCTTGATAGGCTCGTAAGAGTGCGAGACTACTCGTATGAAACGCTTCTTCGATCGCTCGCGTCCACACTTCGGGAGCTGGTGATGACACGTAGCCGAGCATACTGTCATCGAATGATTCATGAAACACCGGTAAATCTTGGGCAAGCACCGGAACACCACTTCCCGCGGCTTCTAATAGGGCGAGACTTTGCCCTTCCCAACGAGAGGGAACGCAAACAAGATCTGCGCGCATCAATCGCTCAGTCACGTTTGCGACAGAGCCCGTAAATGTCACGCGAGGAGCAATACCGAGCGATTCTGCCAAGCGTTCAAGCGCGACCCGATCCGGACCTTCACCGATCAAATCGAGATGCCAAGGTCGATGAATACGCGCGAGCGCTTTTAATAAAATGTCTTGACCTTTTTGGCGTGTCAGTCGTCCAATACAAATAAGCTGTGGGATATCAGAAAATTCCTGCGAGCCTCGTGGGTGGAGAGAGGAGAGGTTAATGCCGTTACGAATAACCGAAAGACATGATTCAGCCACGTTGAATTCTTTGCGAATGTAACGCTTCACCGTTCCGGAGACACAGGAAATATGATCGGCACGACGATACATAAAACCACGAAAGGCGTGACGAAGCATCGGCTCATCCTGATCGTCGTTATGCGCCGTGACAATCCAGGGATGAAGATATAATCGTTGCGCAGCCAAACCACCCCACAGATCAGAGCCAAGATGGGTATGGAAGATTTGTGGTCGCGTTCGTGTAAGTGCACCGCAAAAAAAGCGAAATGTTTCTCGACGATCTTTCGTGAGCGGACCAAGTTCGTAAGGAATTCCTGCTTTGATACAATCTGCTTCGTGTGGGCCTCCTCCCCAACCCGTTAGCAAGCGCACGTCATGGCCACGCTGTTTGCATTCGATCAAAAGATCAAGCACGACCCGCTCTGCACCCGCTCGATCTAAATTCCACAACGCCTGAGTGATAGAGAACGACATAAAAAACTCAACCTTCCTGTTCTTGAGGAAGAAAATCCGGATCACGATCGCGGCTACGTAATACCAGAATACGCGTGGCCGCGAGCGTGATCCCAACCGGTAGCCAAAGTTTTGGGGTCCAATAGGTCGTATTGAAGATCTGATAGACAAACGCGCCCAGAACGCCAGTGCAAAGATAGGCAAAGATCAGTTGATCTGCTCGTGGAGCGGTTTTGAGCTCTTGCCAAGCGCAATAAAGATACCAACCGAGCATAATCACGACCGATGCAAATGCGATTAAGCCCAGAATCCCGGTTTCAGCTGCCAGTTTTTGCAGATAGCCATGAGAATCCAAGGTCGAGCCATATTCATAGACAAACGCCCATGTCCCCGCTACACGATTCACGAACGTTCCGGCGCCCACGCCAATCAACGGACTTTGCTGGAATAATTCTAAAGCAATACCCGTTAACATCGCCCGCACATCTGTTGACCCTTGTACTTCTGCGCGCGCAGAAAAGAACACCATGTAGATGGCGAGCGGAGAAAAAAGAAACAGCCCGATCAAGATCGAACGCAACGAACGCCTGAGCTCTGCACGCCAAACAGTTGCACTTAAAAAGAGTATTTCAATGATAAACGTGATCCAGGCCGAACGCGCAAACGTAAGCAGTGCGATGAACACGAGAAAAATACCGCCGTAACGACTTAACCGCGCGGCTCGAGTAGATTTTGTGAGGTAGGAAAAGGCGAAAGCG
Source organism: uncultured Gammaproteobacteria bacterium (assembly GCA_964359565.1). GTDB lineage: Bacteria > Patescibacteriota > Patescibacteriia > 2-12-FULL-60-25 > 2-12-FULL-60-25 > JAGOTP01. The sequence goes on along the minus strand of CAYHTN010000095.1, from coordinate 330 downwards.
ACCGGAGCAATAAATAACAACCACTCTGCCAGGACATTATGATTCTCTCCGATGGGGTACACGCCAAACCAAGGTAATGGATGCGCTCGATACAATCCTCCCCCACTCACGAAGAGAGAAAGGAGACCGTCCAAAGCAAATAGCAACCCACTCATGACGAGAAGGCCGAGAGCGGTACGTAGACGTACCCGTGAGCGCAGAAAATTCACGGGCAACGCGACGGAAGCGAGATAGGCGAATAAAACTGGTCGGAGAGTGTACTTCACCACCATGAACGGATCTGGTTGTGCGGGCGAGAGAAGAGAGAAGAGATGAACCGCTACCAAAAGT
>CAYHTN010000094.1:0-3659 GCA_964359565.1 uncultured Gammaproteobacteria bacterium | reverse complement strand
AGACCCCTGTTGGGACAAATCATTCTCCCTATACTCTAGTTACCTGTAGCCTGGGGGATTTGGCCCCGGGGTATCCACCGTCCGACCAGAATCGGATGCGGCCAGGGCAGCGCCTCGCTGGGCGCGGCCTTGGCTTTTTTTGGGGGGGAGAGATACTCATGAGAATAATTATTTTTATTTTGACGTTCCAGCATGTTGCCCAAGCTTCAGCACAGATTTTTCAAGATCCTCCTGTCGTTGAAGGGAGCGTCGTCTTATACGAGCAACCGTGCGGAAAAAAACGTTGTTATTTTGATGCGGCAGGAGAATTCCATCATTGGGTATTGCCGATACGAACAGATTTCGGAAGCAAACATAAATTGCAGGCTATTACCGGCGGTTATCCTGCAATTGTGCAAAAGCAGCTTGATTTTGGTCGGTGGTCGAAACGCGCGACTGTTCCTGTCCCAAACATCGAGCCAGATGGGACCCTAAATAAACGTACCCTTAAAATACCGTATTTTTATCTCCAACAACGAGCGCATGACGCATGGTTACGGTTCCTTAAAAGCTGCAACGCGGCTGTTGGTGAGAAGAAATATCCGATTTGTAGCGAGGCACGGCCGGTCACGGTCGAGGAGCCTCCTGTAGAAAAGGGAGAAGAGGTCAGGCGCTTTCTTCCCGAGCCAGATGGTAAGCAGGTTATCAATATAATTCGGAAAAAGGGAGGAAGGGTAAAATTTGAAACACTATATCTTTGTCCCAATAAGACCTTGGAAGTTCGTGCAATACTAGCTGTTCGCTTAGAAGCGAGGCTTGATGAGTTAGAGAGCGCAATCGATCAGTTGGACGGTTATATAACTTATGACGATTTCGGAAGGGTCCTTTCAAGGGACCACTTAGAACCGGACAGGATCTCTCGAACGAGTTTCGAGACTATCGTGACTAAAGAACGGCTCGTTCTCTCGGGCCTTGATGATGTAGACCTTTTCCAGGATCCTCAATGAAAAAGCTCATCGGAGTCGTACTGGCCGTATTATTGATTGTTGCTGCAAGATTTGGGATAGAGCGTTTTTTGGCACAACCTGGAAAATGCATTCAGCCTTGCGGCGAGTTCGGAAAATGCCAGCCTCTCCGTCTTGAGCTTTCCCTGATCCACAACAAAGCCAGTGCCCGCAAAACGGTAATGCTCTGGTATAAAGCAACGCTCCTAAATCAGAGCTGTTTTAGAGTTTATTTCTCCGCGGATCCATTCATGGAATCGCGTCCGACGAGTTTGTCATTAGCGATTGAAATCTTCGGACCAAATAACGCGGAAATTAAACCGCTTTCCGAGCCCAGAGGCGGGGTAATCCTTTATCAGATGGACCACGAAGGATATCGAAAGCTGAAGGAGACAGGTCGCTTGAGCGATAGAAGCGTGATTAAGTTATATCCGGGCCAAACTCTCACTACCATAGGGGAAGTGCTTCAGCCCTATCGTGTCGCCTTTGTCGAGGTTGCGGACGAATCAGGAAAGGGCACCGCAATTGTCAGGGTGCCAGTTCCAGTGCCATCGGGAGCTGAGAGGCCACCGGCCGGCTACCGAGGTCTTGGCCCATTTGTGTTCCCGACGGCAGGGTCGTACAAGATTAGCGCAAGATATAATGGGCGCCCCGGACTGGAGAAGATTTACTCGAGGTGGGAGGCGTTAAACGGCGCTTTTAAGAAGATTGGTTATAAACTGGGAGTGGCTCCTGAGTGGGACTTCCAAGACGTTGAATCCCAGGCAATCGCTGCGATTACTTTCGAGGTTCTCCCATGATGCACCTGCTTGTATCATTGTTTATTTGCTTTGGACAAGAGATTCAGGCGCAAGCCACAAATGAGATGATTCGGAATATGCCTGTTCCTAGCAAGCCTTCAAATGAAGAACGTGCTTGGGTCCAGTCTGCAGCTGAACGAGCAATTCATACTGCACAGCTAGAGCGCGAATCGTTGGACAAATTGAAGATTGCGCGAGAGAGTTTTGAAAAGGATCCCAAAAAAATTGAGAAATACCTCCAGATATTGCGTGAAGTTAAGGTGTTAACACAGCTAAAGTATGACAGATACAATGAGGCGATTCAGCGGGCAGTCGTTGCCTACCGCCTTCGGCCTCCGAGTACCGATGCAGTTGCAATCGGGGTCCTGGGTTCAAACGTTAAAAATTGGTCCCCAAGATTCAGCGAGAAAGAAGTGTACGATAGGGAAACCCAGCAGTGGCGTACATTTAACCCACAGACCGACGACGTTAAGAAGTTCATTAATGTTGGCGGGCAACATATGCGTATCGGTGTAAGAAGCGGAATCACTCGCGCCGATGGTTCCATTGCGCTTTTTGCGGATGCTTTTCACAATGTTGACAATCTCGCGCAATTGATTTACCACGAAACTTCCCATTGGGCAGATGCCGCCCAGAATGGAGGATTTAAGAAGTCTGACCCGCCTAGCCACTTTTTTAACAGCGAGGAACGGGCGTATGCTCACCAAGCGGACTTGGCTAGGATTCAAGGTCTTGATCCCTCTTTTTCACAGGCGATGTCCTTACAGTATAAGCACCAAGCCCAAGAATCGCGGGGGATGACGTGGGATGAGATATTAGTTCGCCACCCGGACTGGTTAGACCACGATGCGTCTCATCGATATTCATATGTTCCGGTAGAACCGGATGGCGCGCTCGAAGACCTGGAATTCATCAAGGACTCTGGTTACGTGGAGTTTCTCCAGAGCATTGACGGGCTTAGACTAGTGGCCAATAAGAGCCGAGAGTTTTCAATACGGAATATCAAGAACGAAGAACGCGAAGAAGAGGCGGCAGTTAACGAGAAGCGTAAGAGATTTGAACAGCAATTCGATCGCGAAAAGGCACTGCGGCGCTCTATCTATAAATATATTAAGACGGTAATTGGCCTCGCGTGTGCCGATCCAGACCAATTTGATAAAAAATACGAGGAAGGTGAAGTCATCGATGCGAAAATAAATTATGAAGACTTAAGTGAATAGCTTTCAGAGGATGTTGGTGAAATAGGCTGGAAGTCGTTGAAAGTAGATTTGAACGACTGCCAAAGAGCCTTGATTGAGAAGCTGATCGATCAGCGGGGGCCCGTCCTGCCGGGGGCCATTTCGAAATGGGCTCGTGATTATAGGGAGAACCACCCCGGTCTTTTGAAGAAGTTCGGGACAACCATAAGTGACTTCTTCAGTGCAAAGAAGGAATATTCCTCACAATCGGCGGCACCTCGCAGTAATTCCGGTTCGAGAGATTCTGCTCCCGATCGGAGCGGTGGCAGTCTTGACATCAAAGAAGATTGGCCATCATTGCGCCAGCTTCGCGGGATCGCGCGCTAATTGGTGTGGGGCGTTCCGACAAAAATACATGAAGAGCGTCAGCTCGACGGTAAGCGTCTAAGTCAGCTTCCGTGCCGAGCACGAGAATATAACGCTTAGGTACATTACCGACGGCAGCTTGGATTCGAAATACGAGGAGCGAAAGAAGTTCTGGATCGAGCTGGCCCTAGTGAAGCTTGCCGAGGCCAAAGCCGCGGAAGACGCGAAAGCTAAAGACATCGCCGATGCCGGAAAGAAGATCGCCAAAGGCGACGTAAAGACGAAGTAGTCATTTCCGAAGGGCCCGTTTCTATCTAGGCCTTTATCCCACA
>CAYHTN010000093.1:3185-3673 GCA_964359565.1 uncultured Gammaproteobacteria bacterium | reverse complement strand
CGCAATGACCCCTGGTTCGCCGGACTCGACGGCTCGCCACGGCCAAGCCCTCATCAGGGCGCGCCAAATCGTAGCGGCGATCACGGTCGAGTTCGTGGCTCAACGAGGTTCGGAACCAGCGGAAGTCAGATCAGCACCACCCATAAGCGAGTAGGCGATGGATCCTGCCACACTCACGTTGTTGATGACCGGTGGAACAGCGGCAATCGGCATGCTGATCGCCTTGCTGATGAGCAGACGAAATGAAAGAAAAGAAGAACCTGAACCAATAGAGCAACCTTCGCCGCCATCGGAATCAAAGCCTGAACAGAAACCAACGCCTCCACTTGTATTGGGAGAGACAACCCAACAGCGACGCGAACGCATCACACAGGACACGATAAGACGAGTCGCTTCCGAGATCGTGTTCTCGGCCAAACGTGTCAAAGTCGGACGACGGAAGATCAACGAACGCGCGATCGGCTCGGTACGAGAAGAAGTTCCCTATC
>CAYHTN010000093.1:0-3175 GCA_964359565.1 uncultured Gammaproteobacteria bacterium | reverse complement strand
TATCCGGCCAATGACATCGAAGTCCGACCGATACAAGACTACGGCGAACTACCGCGTGCTGTTCCATCAGAAGCGGTGCTCGACGACGAACAGTTCTACGCGCGGGCGGCAACAGGCGAACTGATGGTCGAAGTCAACGTGGAAGACAGAACCATCCGAGAAGAAATCTACGAGGACGTGTGGGAGGAACGCGAACGAAGACTGATCATCGTGCTTGACGTTTCGCCGAGCGTCTTTCCGGGAGAAAATCCGTGGATGGAACCAGTATGGAAAGGATTGGTACTGTCCATGGTCGACAAAACGGAACATGCGGAAGCCTCCATCATCCTGCACAAGTTTGACGGAGGAGATCGTGGTTGGAATACGGCCACGACCAAAGGCGGCTACACGAAACTTCGCCAGCATGTTTCAGAGATCACGGAAGGATCCGGCACTGACATTGGGAGTGCTGTTCGGCGAACCATGAATCACTTGGAGGCAGACACCTATGACCAAGCGGAAATCATGCTCGTGACAGACGGACAGGACTTCGGTGGAATCAACCCAGCAGAGATCCGCAGACAGCTGGAGACTTCGAGAATCAAGCTCCACGTCATCCTGTTGGGAGTCACGCACCAGTCACTGCTGGCCTGCGCCGACACCTATCAGATCGTAGAAAACACGAACGATGGGCCAGTCGTCCGCGGCCGTGTCACACGCCAGTAACGAAACACTTCACACCGCCAGATTCCATGGTGGTGATTTTTTTCAGAAAAAATCACCCTGACATCGACACGATTGACGCCACTCAAACTCTGTGATACATTGCGCAAGTCTTTTGGAATGCTGGATGACCGCTTCGAAAACCCATCAGGGTTCTGCGGAGAGGAAAGTCCGAACACCTCATCGTTCGCAAGGACGATTGAACAAGACAAGTCGCTAACGGCGACCAGGCATAAGAATCGGAAGTCGAAGCGTTGGAGAAATTCACGCTTTGGTTCCCGACTCAAAACCTAGGGAAAGTACCACAGAGACAATACTAGTCCAGCCTTTGGCGGGATGAAACGTGAAAAGTGAGGTGGTGTGCCGCAAGGCGCTACATCTCTCGCTCCGTGGCGACACGGAAGTGTGGCAAACCCTTGTCGGTGTAAGAGCAAGATTGGTCGCTCGCTACTGGGCCGTTTGTCGGTCCAATGATCCGGCTAGCAATAGTCGGACGAGATAGATGGTCATCAAAACAAAATTCGGCTTATAGGCATCTCCAAAAGACCACAAAAAATCTCGCCACACGCGAGGTTTTTTGATAACGCTCAAAAGGTTAGCGAAAAAAAGAAATTGGTCGACGAACGACTGTTTCGATGCTCCTCCTGAGTTTGTACGTGTTGCCGTGACTCAATAACCCCAAATAGGACTGATACGTCCCACATGTCGAATTTTCAGATAGACGATTCCACATCCGGCGCTTGCTGGAAGTGCGTAAAACTCGATGATCTGGAAAATGTACCCAACCAAGGAAGTCTACGCCAGAGGCAAACGTCCGGAATTCAGTCTTCTTTGGATGAATTGTGAGATGAAGCTCGTGGTCGAGAAATTTCGTGATGACAGGAAGCAAATCTTCAAGCTCCTGACGATCTCTTGAAAGAAAGACAAAATCGTCAGCGTAACGGACATAGTGTTTGAACCGCAGTCGATGCTTTACAAACTGATCGAACTCGTTCATGTAGATGTTGGCGAATAGTTGCGAGGTGAGGTTCCCGAGCGGTAGACCTTTGCCTGACTCGACGTGGAAGCTATGAACGATCACGTCCAAAAGACGTATCAGATATAGGTCACTCAGTCGTCGTTGGAGTATCCCCAAGAGAATCTCATGGTCGACACTCGCGAAAAACTTCCGGATGTCGCATTTGAGTACCCATGCAGTTCGTCGATGATTATGCGATACCTCCCAAGCCACAGCTCGGAATCGGCCGATGGCTTTGTGGGTTCCCTTACTCTTGCGACAAGAAAAAGAATCAGAAATAAAGGCCGGGTCAAAAACGGGATAGAGTTTGCGGTATACTGCACGGTGGAGTACGCGGTCGGCCACTGTTGCCTTATGAATCCTGCGAGTCTTCGGATCTGAAATGGTGAACGCTTGGTACGATCCGTGTTGATAATTCATGCTCGCGAGTTGTGTATGAAGCTCAAACAGATTCTCCATGAGATTGCCCTCGAACTCCTGAACATCTTTTCTGGCTCGCTTACATTTTACAAATTTCTTCCACGCCTCAAGTAAATTCTCAACCGAAATAATGTCCTCGTATGGTACCCACCCCCCGAACTCCTTCCGGTTTTGCAAAAGTTGAAACAGGCATATCTTGTTTGGTTTGAGTATTATCCCACAGTTCCAAAAATACACCGGCATACCCTTGCCTCACGTATTGATACGATCCTAATCGAAGCAATAGAAATGACAAGCACCGCTGGCTTCACGCCAAAAGGCGACAAACTGCCCTACGTACGAGTCGCCATCCGCAAACTCGACACGGCAAAAATTTTACTTCTGGTTCTCTGGGAAACAAAGTCACTCGATAACAAGAAGTACATCGCATTATCGGAAAAACTCTCCGAAGTTGGAAAGATGCTAGGTGCGTGGCACGGTTCGCTTATCCCAAAACAAAACTCCCCAAACAATGTGTCTGGAGAGAAATAAAGAGGGTTGCGGGTCGTGAGGACCCAACGGTTCTCGGGATTCCACTGGTTGTCAGGGTGACCGTTGTTGGTCTTGAGCCTCAGGCCGTCCTCGTCGTGGTAGACGTAGAAGACGTCCAGGTCGCCGTCGGAGTCCGTCACAAATGCACAGGCAACCTTCCAGAACACCACCCGTCGACTAATCTTCGAGTTGTATCGGATTCGTGATTTGGTTACTCACCTAGTCACCTGCGCCAAGCATCTTCTTTTTTTGAAACAACCTCTGCACCCACTACCTGCAACCGTGGTCGAAGATATTCTCAGTGCAAACGTGTTAGATTCGGCAGCCAGCAACCTTAGTCGCTGGCATATTCGCCTAGTACCACAGTTAGTTTACAAGACAAAAAGAAAAAGGACTAAGGATCCAAGTGCCAGAGCTTGGCACAAGGTCTTAGTCCTAAGCGCTAGGGCTTGCGGGTCGTGAGGACCCAACGGTTCTCGGGATTCCACTGGTTGTCAGGGTGAC
>CAYHTN010000092.1:0-3785 GCA_964359565.1 uncultured Gammaproteobacteria bacterium | reverse complement strand
CAGAGCGGCCGCGGTTTTGTGTGTGCCGCCCGACTTGATGTTGAGAGAAGTACGCGCCAGGGCTGCAGTTGCCGGAATCCCTCCGGCAAGTCCAGAAACGATATTTGCGAGTCCGAGTCCCAGCATTTCTTTTTGTTTATCGTGCTTCGTTCCTGTCATGCTATCGGCGATTTTAGCCGAGATCATGGTCTCTAAAATGGCGACAATGGCAACAGCGAACGCAGGGACGATGATTTCTGAGGAAAAAGTGAAGTTTGGAATCGCGATGATGCTTGGATGGATGTCAGTGTATTTTGTCGCAAGCGTATCAACTGTCATCGGAAGATAGCCTCGAGAACTCGCATACCCAAGCAGGATACCGATCGGAGCTAAGAGAATGGCTCCAGGGATCTTCGGAACAATGCCTCGAAGGACAAACAGGCCTCCTAAGAAGAGGATAAAGACAGCCGTTGCAAAGAGAGAGCCCTGACTGATATGTGTGATGCTTTCGAAGAGATTGCTGATAAATCTCTCATGTTTCGTCAGCCCATTGATTCCCAAAGCGAAATTCAGTTGTCCAAACGCGATAATAAAAGCGACTCCTAAGGTAAAACCATGAACGGTGTTTGCGGGAATAAAAACAAGGTATTTTTGAAGCTTGAGAACATAGCTTATGAGGATGATGAGACCGGCCACAATGGCGAGCGAAGATAAGGCACCTGCACCATGTATGATGGCATAAGAGGCAAGAAGTCCTGAGAGAGCCCCGGTAGGACCAACAATATTAAAGTGACTGCCTCCAAAAAGAGCGGCAAATAAGCCGGCCCAGATCGCCGTAATAATCCCAGCGAGGGGTGTGCTCTGAGAAGCGACGGCAAGGGAAACCGAAAGAGGAATAGAAATAAGGGAAACCGTGAGCCCCGCCTTCCAGTTCTGTCGGAGATTCGTTGTAAGATCCGTAGCGTTTAAAAATGCCATAGAGAAGGAAAAAATGAAGGACTCTATTACACTCCTTCTTTCCTCGCATTTCAAGAGGTGAAGATCGTCTCTTGCTAAAAAGAGCGCTGTTTACGTCATGAGAGCGTGTTCCTTGTTCTTTTTAGGTTGACATCCTATGATGCCTCCACAGGTTGGTTACTGTCTTTGTTACTTTGTTTTTTGCTTATGGAACATGTCTTTACTGATGCAAGCTTTAGCGATGATGTCTTACAATCCTCCGTACCCGTTTTGGTCGATTTTTGGGCCGAGTGGTGTGGTCCGTGCCGTGCCATGGGTCCCATTATTGAAGAACTTGCTCACGAAATCCCAGAAACGAAGTTAAAAATTGGGAAGATGAATGTTGATCAGAGTGCTGATACTCCTAAAAAATATAACGTGAGCTCCATTCCAACATTTTTGCTCTTCAAAGATGGTCAGGTTGCTGATCAATTTATTGGGACAATGTCAAAGTCTGCGCTGCTCGAGAAATTACAAAAGCATTTTTCTTAACCTTTTCGCCTACATTTTCTATGGACTGGCGTGAGGTGATCATTATCGGGTCTGGACCTGCGGGATGGACAGCCGCTATTTATGCGGCCCGTGCCAATTTAGCACCCCTGCTATTCGAAGGGATCGAAGCCGGGGGGCAGCTCATGACAACCACGGATGTCGAAAACTTTCCCGGGTTTCCGAAAGGGATTCTCGGGCCTGAGCTCATGGAGACCATGCGTGAGCAGGCTCTTCGTTTTGGCACAGAAGTTATTCGTGAGTTGGTAGACTCATTGAAACGCATTGAAGGCGGATTTGAGATGGTAGCGGCCGGAAAGACCTATCAGGCTCGTACCCTCATTCTTGCCACCGGTGCGACCGCGCGTCGCCTGGGGCTTTCTTCCGAGAAAGCGCTCTATGGAAAAGGGGTTTCCGCCTGTGCGACCTGTGACGGCTTTTTCTTTAAAGGAAAAAAAGTCATCGTTGTCGGTGGGGGAGATAGCGCCATGGAAGAAGCGCATTTTCTGACCCGCTTTGCCAGTGAAGTGACCATTATGCATCGTCGTGATCAATTTCGGGCCTCAAAGATTATGCAAGAACGTGTGACGGCGCATCCAAAAATCAAGGTTATCTGGAACGCCGCTATTACCGAAATCATAGGAGAAGACGTCGGGCACGTGACAGGCGTGAAGTATCAAGATACCGTCACGCAAGAAATAAAAGAATGTTCAATTGATGGTGTTTTTGCGGCCATCGGTCACGAACCCAACGTCTCATTGGTTGAAGGATTGCTAGAGTTAGACGAAAAAAAGTATATCAAAACCCGTCCGGGGATGGCGGCAACAAATGTTCCCGGACTCTTTGCTTGTGGTGATGTGCAGGATGCCAAGTACCGTCAGGCGATTACCGCGGCGGGCACAGGCTGTATGGCCGCACTTGAAGCAGAACGATACCTCACGGATCTTCAGGAAAAAATAAAATAATAAATCCTCGGACGAAGAAAACAAAAATATTATTGTATGAACGCCTTTGAAAATGCGATGAAGCAATTGGATCGTGCGGAGGTGCTTGCTCCTGAGCAGGCGGTCGTGATTGAACAATTGCGCCATCCAAATCGCATTGTGCAGGTAGAGTTTCCGGTGGTTTTACATACCGGTTTAGCGCGGTATTTTTCCGGTTACCGGGTGCAGTGGAATAATGCCTGTGGTCCCTATAAAGGGGGTATCCGCTTTCATCCACAGGTGGATATGCAAGAAGTAAAAGCGCTTTCGTTTTGGATGGCGATTAAATGCGCGGTTGTTGGTATTCCTTATGGTGGTGGTAAAGGGGGCGTCGCGATTGATCCAAAAGCGCATTCCCATGGCGATGTTGAGCAGGTCATGCGTGCGTTCGCACGTGCCATTACAGACGTGGTCGGCTCGGATAAAGATGTCCCGGCGCCAGATGTAAATACCACGGCCTCGCTCATGGATGCCTTTGCCGAAGAATATGCCAAAGTAACAGGAAAGGATGATCGAGCCGTGGTAACCGGAAAGAGCATTGAAAAAGGCGGCTCAGAAGGTCGAGGGATGGCCACGGGGCAAGGGGCATTCTACGTCTTTCAAACGTACGCAGATGCTCTATTTCAAGGGAGGGCACCAGCGGAGATTCGTGTCGCCGTGCAGGGCTTTGGAAATGCGGGGCAAGCGATCGCACGCTTGTTTTATGCCGCCGGGTACCGCGTCGTCGCTATTTCTGATTCTCAAGGGGGCGTCTATGCCGAGCAGGGGATTCATGTTCGTGCGTTGATTCATCATAAACGCGATACCGGTAGCGTGATGGGGTTTGCAGGGACGCAACCGATGACACAGGAGGAGTTATTAACTTGTGCCTGTGAGGTTTTGGCACCGAGTGCACTCGAAAATCAATTGACAGAGACTATCGCCCCGAAAATTCAAGCGAAATTAATTCTCGAGCTTGCAAACGGACCAACGACAGCCGAAGGGGAGCGTATCTTGAGTGATCATCAGATCCTGGTCATTCCTGACGTCCTCGCAAATTCAGGTGGGGTGACCGTTTCTTACTTTGAGTGGGTTCAAAACAAGGAGAGCGTCCATTGGGTCGAAACGGATGTTTTAGAGCGATTAGAGGGGGTCATGCGCGAAGCGTCAAAAGCCGTTCAGGCGATGGCCATAAAAAAACAGTGCACACAGAGGGAGGCGGCCTTCTTGGTTGCGATCGCTCGGATTCAGGGAAGTCTCAACGAATCCAAAGGGAGAAAATAAGAAAAAGCGCTTATTATAGCGCTTTTCTGTCTCTCCAGGAAACCCCGTATGGAGGCATTCGCTAGTATCGCTCCT
>CAYHTN010000091.1:0-3812 GCA_964359565.1 uncultured Gammaproteobacteria bacterium | reverse complement strand
TTCGATTTAGTGGTTACAGCTTTTGCACATTTGAACCTTCCCCTTAAAATTTTTGGTACAGGTCCGGAAGAAAAGCGATTACGTGCCCTCGCCGGACCACGAACGGAATTCCTCGATCACGTGGATGAAAAAACAAAGATTGAGCTGTATCAAAACGCGATCGCCTTTTTCTATCCGCAGATCGAAGACTTCGGTATTACCGCGGTCGAAGCCATGGCCGCTGGCAAGCCTGTGATCGCCTACAACGAAGGCGGAGTCCGTGAAACGGTCATCGATGGCGTGACCGGACATCTTTTCAAGAAACAATGCTGGGAAGATATCGGCAATCTTGTTATTCGTTTTGATGCTAGTCGCTTTCCTCCCGCCGTGATCCGTTCGCATGCCGAACGCTTTTCCAAAGCACGGTTTCAACAAGCGATGAAACAAACGGTAGATGAGGCCTACCAAAAACGAACCATGCTCGTATGAACGTGCTCATTGATGCGCGTCCGCTTTGCATCCCCTCCCCTGGCGGCGTGACGCGTCTCACCAAACAACTGCTCGATGAATTCTTCGCCATCGATTCCAAAAATACGTACTTTCTCGGAACAACTGGTTGGCGCAAGCCGGTACTTCCTTGGATCGAAAATCCACGCTATCAACACTTCCATCGGACAGTCCCGAATAAAATCGTGAGTGGGCTGGCGACGTTAAAGCTCATTTCTTTTGAACACTGGATGCATCCAACGAAGGCCGATGTTCTTTTCCTCCCTAATCTTGGTTTTGTAAGAACACCTCGAATTCCCTACGTTCTTCTTGTACATGACCTCACCTTTCTCACCGAACCGAGTTGGTATTCATTCCGTGGACGACTCTGGCACAAGGCAGTTCACGCGGTTGACCTCATCAAAAATGCAACCCATCTCGTCACGACTTCTCAATACGTCAAAACAGAGTTAATACGACAACTAAGTATTACCGCTGACCGTATCTCTGTCCTACCTTATCTTCCTAAACCCACCGGATCCGTGGGAGAGCTTCCGTCCTCGCTACAAGGAAAACGTTACTTACTCTGTCTTGGCGCCAATGATCGACGCAAAAACGTGATGGCGACGGTGGGTGTCTGGGAACAGCTCCACCAAGAGAAACGATTTGAATCGATTGAACTTGTTCTCATCGGCAATTCTTTACATGTACCTCTTTTACCGATCCCTGGTCTACACTATTTTCACCGACCAACAGACGACCTGCTCGCAACGCTCTACCAGCACGCAGCCGCTTTTATCTATCCAACTTGGTCAGAAGGATACGGTATCCCCCTCCACGAAGCGGCTCGCTTTGAAACTCCTTGTATCGCTTCAAGTGGAAGCGCGCTCGAAGAAACGGCTCCCAGAGGAACTCTTTTCATTCCACCAGAAAAACCACATCTGTTATTAGAAGCGCTACGTATACAACTCACGACGCCACAGAAAACTTCGGCAAAAATAAGCTCGATTCCCAACGAATCAGGTCAGGCGTTACTGCGTATTTTTGAAGGTATTGTAAAGAAATAAGCTCGAATTTACCTTCAGGACTTTTTCTCAAACGCTTTCTCCCACATTGTTATCTCGAGCCTCGTATCACGTACGGGGCAGGCTCCGCGGAGAGATCTCCGTCCCGAAGTTATACGAGGGACAAGGCAGCCCTCTTCCTACGTCATCCTCGGAAAATCACTCCATACGTAGGATATAAAGAAGTGATTTATCCGAGGATGACCTAAAAGAGACAGAATACGCTTATTATTCGTTAACAAACGATCAGGCCTCCCCCATTGACAAAATGGCTAATTTTATGTATTCTTTGCTGTTTTCTACGCTTGCCGTGGAGAGCATCTCTTCTATCTCTATGTCCAAACTTCTCTCTGTGTGGCGCAAAATCCGTGCTTTCGTAGCCGGTTTTTTGGCCGTTCTCGCGATCGTGGCCGTTATCGTGCCTGCGACCGCTAACCCTAATCCATGGCAATGGCAGGATCAATCCGCGCTTTTGCCTGTTCGTGATGGCGTAAGCCTTTCGATCGTGAGCGAACGTGAAGGCGTTTGGCTCCTTTCGGATGGGAGCCGTCTTTATCGCTACGATGGAACGACCGTGACTGACCTCACCAAGTCCATTCGTGACCGCGAAATCTATTCGATTACGAAGATCTTTTCGGATGGTCGCAATTGGCTCGTGTACACTCGCCCTCAGTATCACCCTGATGCCATTATTTGGCTCACGGATGGCTATTCTTGGACGAATGTTACGAAGAGCCTTCCTGCCACCCGTGGCGATTTTGAAGCTACGGGAATGAATGGCGAATGGTTCATTCGGAGCTATAGCCCAAAGACGGCCTATGACCCTGCCTACTGGACCCTGTCCCGTTGGAATGGCACGACCAATCAGGCGACGCCTGTATCCGTCCCAACCGAAGTCGATAACCGCGCTTCTGGCTGTTTTAAGAACGCCGTTGACGTAAGTTTCTGCCAAGGCACAAACGCGATCTTCAACGTGAACGGTCGCTGGTATCTTACCGGTGGTCGCACCGAAACGCGGAACACTCAAAATGCTGTGGTTCAAGAACCTAAAGCCGGAATCTGGCAGTGGCAAAACAACGTTTGGGTGAAGATATCCGATCTTCCTTCCTTTCGCTACGTGAGTGGCATTTGGCCAGGAAAGACGACGGCCCTCCTTGCAACGAGTAACACCACCAACCCGTTTGCGAGTGATCAGTTTTGGCAATTTGATGGCAACACCTTAGAAGAGATGTCTGACCAAGCGTTAAGTGCTGGCTTGTTATCGATCGATGCGCGCGAAATTCGCGCCGCTTCGAATGGTCGTTCGTGGATGCTTCTTGTCGGCAAACGCCTCGTCCGTTTTGACGGAGCGCTCATGACGACGCAAGGACAAACGCGTGACTTCTTTACGGCGATCTCCGGCAGCACGAGCAATGTCTTCGTGCTTGGTGGAGCCGTCTCTGAAATGGGAACTCCCTTCATGACGACCCCGCTCAGCGCCAAACTTGTGCGCGTCGAGGAAGTCGAAACAAAGCAAGATCCAAAAGCCCCTCTTACCGAAGTCTTTTCGAAAGTCCGTGGCCCCCGTGTCACCGTCCGTGCCATCCCTCAAGATGCCGTGATTGGCGATGGCCAAGTCTTCACTCTTCGTGTCGAAGCGGCTGATACAGACGGCGTGCAAGAAACGCACATCTACGTGAACGGTGCTCGCTTAAAGAGCTGTGCTGCGTCCGTCTGTGAATTGACCCAAACGTTCTGGACGAACGGTCAAAAGATGCGCACCATTCCTCTCTACGGACGCGCGATGGACAAACAAGGCTTCAGCAATAACAGTGCCACGATCACCCTCAAAGTAGATCGTAACACCACCGCAAAAACGGATGGGACGCGTTTAGGCACGAACGTGACTCTTCCTACGAACACACAATGGACGAAAGATGAGCTCACGCAAACGTCTTGGACCGCTTGGTTTAACTCGAAAAACACAACCCTTCGTGCCGACCAGTCGACGACCTATTTTGTCGCGGCTCAAAACCAAACCGGCCTTGGTCGTGTCGAGCTTTACACCAACGGTGACTTGAAACGAACCTGCGACTTCACGAGCAGCCTCGACATTCGTGTCTGCAGCCTCGAAATCATGGGCAAGGATTATCCCGCGAACGCCGAAATCTTCGTGAACGGCCGTATCTTTACGAGCCAAGACAGCGAAGCGCAGGTTGCCTGGGTCACCGGAGCACGCGTTCCTCGCGATGGCAGTATCAATGGCACGGTGAATGCAGCTACGGTTCCTGCAGCGAATACCAC
>CAYHTN010000090.1:0-3909 GCA_964359565.1 uncultured Gammaproteobacteria bacterium | reverse complement strand
CGAATCTCTCTTGCTTGTTGCTCTCGCCTATCTTTTCTTGGGCGGAGTCGCCATTTGGTCCAAGCGAGAAGCGCTTCTGATCGCTATGCATGAACGCATTCAGCATGTCCGTGAAATGACCGGTTCTGCGACGGGGGTTTCGGTGGCAACCATATTATTGGGTTTTTTGTTGGGACTGAATCTGCTCGTAGGCGGAGTAAAAATCGTGATTTTTGTTAACGCTTTACTTGTTGCGCTCCTAGTCGCCGGAAGTTATTGTGCTCTATTAAGCAAAAAAATTCCATTTTTGGAAGAGGAACAATGGTTTTTAAGGGCGGCGATAGGCGTCGGAGCCTGGCTCTTGGGGTGGCCGGTCGCGATGTCTCTTTTGATTGCCATCATTTGTAGACAAAGTGAACAATTTTTTCGAAAAACAGGTCTATTACCGGTCATGCAAAGTCTGCTCTCGGGAGGCGTTTTTCTCGCGCTTTTTCTTGCATCCTGGATGTTTGGAAGCCAAAAGGGCTCGTTTGAAGAGATCAGAGTAGGAGCATTCCTTGGTTTTGGGTTCTTTTTCTGGATTCACGAACTGACCATTCGCTTCCGTGTAGACCCACCGATGTCTTATTCAGGAAGTGTGAATGCGATCTGGAAACGTATCGGGCTTAAGAGAGAGAGTAGCATCCTTATTTTGCTAAGTTACCTCGTTCTTCCTGTGGCAACCGGCTGGTTTTCTTGGTTTTTTCTCGCGCTTCCCCTAGGGGCTATTGCCGCACTGCTCTCATTCGGGCGGAAGGAATCCTTCGAAAAACAGCTTAGGGGGGTTATGATCGCCTTCCTGCTCGTAAGCTATTTTTTTCTTAGTGTACGCGGTTTTCACTCTTGACGGATACACAAAATCACTGATAGATTAACGCCACATTTTATAGGACGTAGTTCCACTCTCTCGATTCATGCCTACTATTAATCAGTTGGTCCGACGTGTTCGGAAGCCAATCAAGGTCAAGTCAAAAAGCCCTGCCTTGCAGTTTAAGATGGATACTCTCCATCGCAAGCGCACAGAGTATCGCCGCGGTTCTTCTTTTAAACGTGGTGTTTGTGTCAAGGTAACGACGATGACGCCAAAAAAGCCAAACTCCGCTATTCGTAAGATTGCGCGTGTTCGTCTTTCCAATGGTCAAGAAGTAACAGCGTATATTCCGGGAGAAGGTCATAACTTGCAGGAGCACTCCATCGTGATGATCCGCGGAGGTCGTGTGAAAGACCTTCCGGGTGTGCGTTATCACATTGTGCGCGGAGTCTACGATACCCAAGGCGTCGCCAATCGCCGTCGTGGTCGCTCGCTGTACGGAGCTCGCCGTCCTAAGGCTGAAAAGAAATAACGATTGAATTCTTGAATTATGCGCGGAAAACAAGCTCCCAAGCGAAAAATTGAAAACGATGCCAAGTTCAACAACCCTGTTGTCACAAAGCTCATCAACTACATCATGTACGGTGGCAAGCGCCAGACAGCCCAAAAAGTGGTGTACGGTGCCTTTGCCTTCGCCGAAGAAAAGCTCAAGAAGCCAGCCATGGAAATCTTCGATGAAGCCATGAAGAACATCTCTCCAACTCTCGAAGTGAAATCTCGTCGTGTTGGTGGAGCGAACTACCAAGTCCCGCTTCAGGTACGTGCCGAACGTCGTAATCAGCTCGCCTTGCGCTGGCTCATCAACGCCGCTCGTAGCAAAAAAGGAAAGCCGATGCACGAAAAGCTCGCCCTCGAAATCATGGATGCAGCCCAAAATCAAGGTGAAGCCGTTCGCAAGAAGATGGACGTGCAGCGCATGGCCGAAGCAAACCGCGCCTTCGCTCACTTTGCCAAGTAAAAAAGAATCTAGGAGAACGTAGCTAGTAGCTAGTAGCGAGATCGATGATCCGATAGCTACCGGCGCTAGCTACTTTCCGTACCAGCCCAAATTCCATTACATTACTCTTCTTTAGCTCACTCTCTTTTGCGACTAGCTACATCCTACTAGCTACAAGCTCCTAACCCTCGTATGCCCCGTGAATTTTCTTTGAAAGATACTCGTAATTTCGGCATCATCGCTCACATCGATGCAGGAAAGACAACCGTTTCTGAGCGTATTTTGTTTTACACGGGAAAGAAGCATAAAATTGGTGAGGTTCATGAAGGGGAGGCGACCATGGACTGGATGGCGCAAGAGCAGGAGCGTGGAATCACGATTACTGCCGCTGCTACAACCTGCTATTGGAAGGGTTGCCGCATGAACCTGATTGATACTCCAGGACATATCGACTTTACGATCGAAGTACAGCGTTCATTGCGCGTGCTCGACGGTGCGGTGACGGTGTTTGATGGCGTGGCCGGTGTAGAATCTCAATCCGAGACGGTGTGGCGTCAAGCAGATAAGCACAACGTGCCTCGTATTTGTTTTATTAACAAACTCGATCGCATGGGAGCGAATTTTGATAACGACGTGAGATCGATTCATGATCGTCTTACGAAACATGCCTATCCGATTCAGCTTCCGATCGGTGCCGAAGAAAATTTCAAGGGTATTATTGACTTGATCCGCATGAAGGCCGAGATGTACTTGGACGAAATGGGTCAAAAAATTGAAGAGAGTGAAATCCCAGCCGAACTTTTAGAGAAAGCCAAAGAGTATCGTGGCAAGTTGATCGAAGCGATCTCAGAAAACGACGAGACCATGATGAATCGTTACTTGGCGGGTGAAGAGTTTACGGTTGAAGAAATAAAACTGGCGTTGCGTAAAGCCGTCATCGCGAACCAAATCAATCCCGTTTTGTGTGGCTCTGCCTTAAAAAATAAGGGCGTTCAATTCTTGCTCGACGCGATTGTTGACTATCTTCCTTCTCCGTTAGACATCCCTCCTACTAAGGCGCACGCCATTGATGATGAAAATGAAGTGGTTGCGCTTACGCCAAATGACGAAGAGGCATTTGCAGCCCTTGCGTTTAAGGTGATGTCTGATCCGTTCGTTGGGAAGCTCGTCTTTTTTCGTGTGTACTCGGGAAAGCTTGCAGCTGGCTCCTATGTGATTAATGCAAAAACGGGAGACAAAGAGCGTATTGGACGTATCGTGCGTATGCATGCCAACGATCGTGAAGAAGTAGATGAGGTCTATGCTGGTGATATTGCCGCTGCGGTCGGTTTAAAAGCGACGTTTACGGGAGACACGATTTACGAAGAACGTCGTCCATTAGTCCTCGAATCCATTGTGATTCCTGCGCCAGTTATCTCGGTTGCCGTTGAACCAAAAACCAAGGCAGACCAAGAAAAAATGGGAGTGGCACTTCAGAAGCTTGCCGAAGAAGATCCTTCGTTCCGTGTTCATACGGATGAAGAAACATTGCAAACGATTATCGAAGGGATGGGAGAACTTCATCTTGAAATCATTGTGGACCGCATGAAGCGTGAATTTAAGGTCGAAGCGAACGTCGGCAAACCACAGGTTGCCTATCGTGAAGCTCTGAAGGGAAAAGCGGAAGCCGAAGGAAAGTACATCCGTCAGAGTGGTGGTCGTGGTCAATATGGCCATTGCGTCATCGAAGTTGAGCCACAGGAGCGTGGGAAGGGATATGAGTTCGTCGATATGATCAAGGGTGGTGTGGTTCCTCGCGAATACATCAAACCAATCAACATGGGGATCCAAGAAGCGATGCGTCGTGGTGTGCTCGCGGGATATCCGATGCTCGATATCAAAGTAACTCTTACCGATGGAAGTTATCATGAAGTTGACTCTTCAGAAGCTGCCTTTAAGATCGCCGGCTCTCTTGCATTCCAAGAAGCCTGTAAGAAGGGTGGCGTTGCAATTCTTGAACCATTGATGGGAGTCGAAGCAGTCACGCCAGAAGCCTATATGGGTGATGTGATCGGAGATTTGAACGCAAAGCGTGGTCAAATTC
>CAYHTN010000089.1:0-4028 GCA_964359565.1 uncultured Gammaproteobacteria bacterium | reverse complement strand
AGAGATCCGAGCAGTTCTTGTTAAGAGGAGGGGTTGTAGCAAGGCAAACAGTGGCAGCATCAGATAGTAATACGGTGATAGCGACAACCAGGCAAAGGCGATGACCATCCCAAAAATCATGCGCGGCATCGTCGATGCACGACGAAGGAAAAAAACGTACGCCCCCGTGATAGCGATGGCACCGATGACGACAAGAAGTTTTGAGTCAGGCAGTAATCGACCCGCAATCGTCGGCCAACCAATGTTAAAAAGTTCGTGTCCAAGAAAGGCTCGATGTGTAGAAATCTTCTCGAAATATTCTTGCCAAATCGAAATAGGACCACCGATGAAGAAGGCAGTGACGCCCATCACAATAGCGGCAGCGAGCAAAACCAGGCTCCCTCTTCTCTCTTCCTTTTTCCTCAATGCAGAAGCGATATCCCAAAAAACGGGCAAGAGAAAAACGATCGGGAAAAGACGCATCGCGCTCGCTCCGGTCAAGAATACTACGCTTGCGATCTTCCATTCCTTGTTCCAAGCGACTAACCCAAAGACAACGAACGGAAGCCACAAATGCTGCAGGAGCATATTCGTAAGAAACGGATAGGTCCCCCAAAATGTCGTGAGCAAAAGAGCAAAGAGCGCAGCGGTTCGAGCAGAGAAAGCGTACCAAATCCCTATTATCGCGAAAAACAAAAAGATGAGCTCTGTCAGAAAGATGACTCGCCATTGTTGCCAACGAGTGTCGGGAAGAATTTCAAAAAAGGCCTGCGTCAGTCGTGCCGCAAACGGTGAGAGGTTGTACCCCTTGTCTTGAAAGATTCCCTGCCAATAACGGTCTTGATCCCCTTCCCAACTCTGATATTCGACTGCTGTTGGGACTGGTAGAAATTTTATGATCCCGGAGAGATCCGCTTGAAATGCCCGCCATCGATCAGACGAAAATCGTTCTTGTGTACACGGAAGAAGAACCGATCGAGACACGAGTGTGTAGGTCTTGAGATCGCGGACTTCTTGAACCTGATCCAAAAAATGAGCGCCCGCTTCGTCTGCTCTCAGAGCACAAGAATAAAGATCCGTATATCCGAGCTCATCAAAATAACGCGCATTGAGATCATAGTGAAAGATATGCCAGGGATCGACATCGACTGGAGTCCCTTGAGCCAGTCCGCGCAGTGCCGGAGCATAGCCGACCCAAAATAGACCGATCGCTCCGGCAAAAAAAAGAGCGGTGATCGCTTGAGAGAAGCGTTGCTTAGGAATGACCACCTCTCTCAACACGAGAAGGAGACTCATCCCAAGAACCAGAGTGACAAGAAGAGACACGGATCTAGTGTACGGAAGCAGCCACTCACCCACAACCCATCCACATGATATATCCACAGTTTCCACAGGTTTTCCACAGAAACTTTTCTTTGCACTTACCGAGTTACCTTATCTTTTTTCAGAAAAGCCGCCTTCATTCGACAGAAGGAGGAGAGTCTCCTACCCTAGATTTATATGCGCTTCACCCGATTCTTCTCTTCCGCTCTCATTCTTGCGAGCCTTCTCCCTGGCTTTTCTGCTCAGGCGGCCATTCCGAACATGGATACGCTGATCAAATCTTCGAGTCGCGATACCGTCTATTGGTATGCCAATGATGGCAAACGCTACGTCTTTCCAAACATCAAGACGTACTATACGTGGTTTAGTTCCGATGATTTTGCTCGTATTCACGTCATGAGTGACGCCGAACTCGGCACCATTCCTCTAGGCGGGAACGTGACCTATCGTGGCGGAGCGAAACTCGTGAAGGCCACGACCGACCCTAAAGTCTACGCCGTCTCTCGCTACGGCGTCCTCCGTTGGATTCCAAGCGAGGAGATCGCTCGACAACTCTACGGCGCCTCTTGGGCACAATATATTGAAGATATCCCGGATGCCTTTTTCATTAACTACATCGTTGGCGCGCCCGTGGTACAGACAAGTGATTTTAATGTGAATACCGAATATAACGGCGTCACCCATCCAAGTCACAACCTCCGTGGAATCGGCTTCTCAAGTCCGTCGTATCCCGTCGCCCCTCTTTCTGCGCTGCTTGGTCGCGCCACCATCACCGCGAGCAATCAAACACCGCGTATTGGCGATACCTCGAATCTCTACGTCCAAGTCAGCAACCTGATCGCGGCCCAGTCCGACATCGTCATCGATATCTATGATGAGTACGGAACGTTGTTACGAAGCTGTGATCGCCAAACCTCTTGCTTGCACCCGTTACAGATCGCGACTGGATTCACCCGCCGTGCCTACTATGCCCGCGTCCGTCATCTCGTCTCCGGACAGATGATCGAATCAAACCGTATCGTCATTGATCCGTATCAAACCATCCCAAATAACACCGAGGTCGTACGTATTTTCTTTAATCGCAACACCTACATCGCGACTGGCGAATTGTTCACCATCTACGCCGAAGTAGGAGCCCTTAATTCGAGTGGACCCCTCTACAATATCTCCCTCTACGATCAAGACAACCTGCTTTTAGGCAGCTGTACGCACGTTCGTAGCTGCAATGCGCAAACCAGCCTGCGCTCTGGGCAATCAAGTCGTGCTTATTATGCTCGTGCGACACGTGTTGATGGCAGCGGCACGATCGAATCATCCAGCGCCACTATGTATCCGACTGGAAACACCCTTGCAAACGGAACGCTCACGATCACGACAGACCGTACCGTCTTGAGTGATAACGACCGGGCCATTGTTTCGACCGAACTTCGTAATTATACCGGCTCGACCTCTCCTCTCCGCACCGAACTCTATGATGAACGAACCGGAAGCGTCGTTGGTACCTGTACCGGAACACTCTACTGCTACTTCACCATCCAAAGCACGCAATTGACAGCCCAAAATGGAACGCGTTTCTACGCCGTTGTTACAAACGGTTCCGGTGAACGAGTGCAGAGCAGTAACACGAGCATGTTGACATTGAGCTCAACCGCGACCGGCTACGGCCCACTCGCACAAAACTTTACGGTCAGCCTCTCGCCATCTCAACCACGAATCGGTGAACAATATACGGTGTCGATCTACATGAGCGGTCTCCGCGTCCCGGTTGATCAAATCACGATCGAACTCTATGATTCACAACTCGGCATTCGACAACGTTGCGTTGGCACCACAAGTTGTGGCTACACCGCCAACGAATGGCAGACGGTGAGTAAAGATATTTATGCACTACTGCGCACAGCCAGCGGAGAAGTTCTCGGAAGCGACAGTTGGAGATTGACGACGGCTAATTAAGAGTTGGTAGATAAAAAGAGATGCGCGATTGCGCATCTCCTTTTATCTGATTCTTTATTTTGCACGTTCGACGTACTCTCCTGTATCCGTATTGATGATAATTTCTTCGCCTTGTTTGATGAAGAGTGGGACCATGACTTTAATGCCTCCGTCTAGCTCCGCTTCTTTAAACATATTGCCACCGCTTACGGTGTTCCCGGCAACGGCATCCATGGCGGACACGATTTTGAAGGTCATCTTTCGTGGCAATTCAATCGCGAGTGGGCGCCCTTCGAAGGTTACGATGTGCACATCCAATCCTTCGCGCAGATATTTGCCCTGATCCCCCACTTCTTCATCAGACATGGTGACTTGCTCATAGCTCCCATTGTCCATGAACGTAAATCCTGTCCCGTCGTGGTAGAGGTACTGCATCGTGCGATGCTCCACTTCGACAATGTCGACGGTTTCGGAGGTCTTGTAGGTCGTTTCTAAGACCTTCCCCGTTTGAATATTTTTGACGCGGGTACGCACAAACGCCGCCCCCTTCCCTGGGTTCACATGTTGAAATTCGACAACGAGCCAAAGACCCTGCGCGTCACGTAAGACAATACCCTTTTTGATTTCAGAAGGAGAGGCCATAACAAAGATTACAGAATGGTAAAAACGTTCCGAGCTTAGCCAAAAAAAGGAAATGCGGCAACCATCCGAGACCGTACTTTTGTTAAGTCATTCCCGCGACGGCGGGAATCCGGCTTATTTACGAATGGATTCCCGCCTTCGCGGGAATGACG
>CAYHTN010000088.1:1592-4045 GCA_964359565.1 uncultured Gammaproteobacteria bacterium | reverse complement strand
ATTGAAGGTAAAAAGGGGTATTTTCAATACGGCAAATTTGAAAAAAAGATCCTAATAGGATCGTCTGGTTCCAGGTCTTTTCGGCTACTTGCGTGTTTTATCGGGCCCCCTTTAGCTCTTACAAGAACAGTTGATGCTACATTCGAAGCCATACGATTACCAAAGGATAATAGCGACCATCGTCTAAAGAGCGAATTAAGCGCGACTGGAAGAAAGCTTGAGATAATTAAGTCCACGATTAAGGAGCTGCAGAGAGACAGAAAGCTCAAGCGAATTACTTGGGAATCGGGTAGGCGTCAAATAACATTATCCATGTCGTGATCCAGTGGGAGAGAGTGGGAATTTATTGATGAGGTTTGAGGTGGTTTAGTGGGACTTTCATAAACACCCTTTATTTATTGGGTAAAATGAGTGCTAAAAAATGAGAAAACCCACTAAGACCCACTGCCTATAAAAGAGGCTAGTGGGTTTTTTAGAATTGATGACAAAGGTCGAAAATAAAAATCCGCCGTTCTAGCGGCGAATCTTAGTCATATACAAATCTTATGCTGAATAATATCAACGCTATCTCAATTGGGCAATGTCTCAACGAACATGAACACAAAGATGACGCTGTAGTTAATCCATACCCTACTACTCCACGTGAATGGATCTCAGTTTTTCCTGAAGCAGGAAAACAATACATCTTACCTAAACTACGGCAGCTCGAATCAGATATCGCCGGACTAGAGAAGATTGTCAGTGCCAAGCTATGTCGTTCTAAACGATTTCAAGATGAATGGTTTTTGCGAGAAATCATAAAGGCATTCGAAATAGATGATCTGGTGAAGGCGAAACGAACGTATCAAAGACTTAAGCGGTATTTCCCTCAATCGTCAGTATCAGGAAAAGTAACACAAGAACGGATTGCTCGTGCAAAAGAATATCCAATTACTCAGCTTGCTGAGAGCTATCTTCAGTGCGTGAAAAAATGTGGGGGTACCTATAGGAGTTTGTGTCCGTACCATGAAGAAAGAACTCCGAGTTTCTATCTTTACCCAAGGTCAAACACTTTTCACTGTTTTGGCTGCCAAGAACATGGTGACGTTATTGCACTTGTTCAGAAGTTTTTATCCGTTGGCTTCCTAGAAGCCGTAAAGCATCTGACACCGTATGAATCCTAGCCCTGAAAAACTGGAACAGGAAATTCAACGGATAGAAGCTCAAATATCGCAGGCAGGTTATCTCGATGATCTGCTTGCCTCCATCCCGCAGGACATACCGCATATGTCTCTCTCAACCCATTTGAGACCTCTATGGGAGGCCCTATGTGATGAGGATGAGATAACTGCGACCTTGTTCATCGACAAAACGATAAAAGAATACTTTGGACTCAAGAAGAGCGACCTGAAACCGTTTCATAGAGCTTTTTTGAGGTTAAAAAAGGAGAGGGAAGCAAAAAGAGAGGATTCAAAGAAAAGCAATGAACGAATAATTCTATTAGACAGGGACATAAACTCCCCAGAGGCCATAGACGCTATCTCTAAGATCGGCATTGTTGATCCTGGAGTGTTTGATCTTGTCATCGCAACCTATATAGCGGCTAAGCTACGAACAGTCCCTCCCATCTGGCTTATGTTGGTCGGCGTACCTTCGTCATTCAAAACGGAATTAGTCCGATTGATCGACCTTCCCGAGATTTATAGCTTGGATACTTTGACGGAAAATGCATTCGCTTCGGGTTACGTCATGCCGGACGGCTCCAACCCCGACGATCTCCTCCCTCTTCTCGATGGTAAGTGCTTCGTCATAAAAGATCTCACAACAATCTTCTCGCTCAATGAGGACAAAATCAAAAAGATTCTCGGTGATTTAACCAGTATCTTTGATGGGAAATTTGAAAAGTTTACGGCGACTCGTGGAGAGATTCGCTATCTCTCTCAATTCTCTATGGTTACCTGCATTACTCCTGCAATTCTGAGTAAGCATCATCGGTATATGCATCAACTCGGTGGACGATTCTTCTTTATTCGGGTACCTGATCTGACACCGGAGATGCTCCTACGGGGCCATGTGATCGCTTGGGATTCAACGGATCGAGAAGAGCGCATAAAGCACGCACGACAAGTCGTTTCGACCTATTGCCATCAATTGAGCGAGAGGGCGATGGAGCTATACCCACAAATTAAGCATGAAGCTCGTGAAGTCCAAGAATGGATAAATACGGCCGCCGATTTTATCGCTCGCGCTCGTGGAACAACTATTACTAAGGAAGCGTCATTTGAGAAGGAGAGAGATGGGAAACTTGAAAAAATTGATTATTACGAAGTCTCAAATCCACAGATTGAGCAACCTTGGCGTATTCTCAATCAACTACGATCCCTCGCGCGTGTTCTTGCCGCTATGCGTGGAAGAATAGAGGTTGGACAGGAAGAGCTAGAATCGTTGAAGGCTATTATAATAGCCTTCAACGA
>CAYHTN010000088.1:0-1582 GCA_964359565.1 uncultured Gammaproteobacteria bacterium | reverse complement strand
CAGGCTATTACGATGTCTCGCATGCCAAGTGCTCGCGCCGTGGTCGTCGCCGAACTCTTAAAAGAAGATCAACTCGTTCCACGAGAAGTCGGTGAGAGGATTAATAAGAGCACGAAAACGGCTGGCCGGGACCTCAAGGAATTAACCGCGCTTGGGTTGGTTCTTATCGAAGAAATCAATGATCCAGTAACAGCGCGAGATGCCAGGGCGTATTCCTTAAAACCGGAATTCAAAAAATTTCTGACCAATTTAAAGTCGCCAGAAACACCCTTCTAAATAGTAGAGTCTTTCGTCACTTTCACTCATTCATTATCTCCTATATGCTTATCAAGCCCTCTCAATCGGTTGACGCACCTCGACAATTAAACGAAATGAATACAGCTTCACTTATAGAAGGAGAGTTAGAGCTCCTAAATCTTCAAGAAGTCGCCCAACTATTACGCCTTGCCCCCATTTCGATCTATCGAATGGTTGCAAAGCGTCTCATCCCGGTCTATCGAATCTCGCGGAGAATGCGGTTTAACAAAAAAGACGTGATGGAATATTTGGAACGCTCCAAGAGCGAACGTCTTGAGCCTGATTCGTATGGTCCGAAAGGTTAAGGGATCATGGTGGACCGATTTTCAGATTCGACTCAAGCGATACCGTTGTAGAAGCCCGGAGAACACCCGTGAGGGAGCTCTCGCGTATGAAGCGTTGCTACGACAGAAATTGGCAAGAGGGGAGAGCGTTGCAACCCGCTCTCCCTCTGCCAACGGCGCACCTACCTTCAAAGATTTCTCAACGGAATGGTTTGATACCGTTGTAAAGACGGAAAACAAACCATCTGAAATACGTACAAAGGCGAGTATTCTCAAAAATCATCTTATCCCGTTCTTCGGTGGCATCTTGCTTAAAGCTATTACGTCACAACACATCGAACAGTATAAGATGGTTAAAGCGAGAGCGAATCTTTCTCCAAAGACGATCAATAATCAATTAATCGTCCTCCTGCGTTGCCTGCATGTTGCGGTTGACTGGGGCCGATTGGAGAAATCTCCTAAAGTGAGCAAGTTAAAGATGACTTCTCAGCGCTTGGATTTCTTGAGCCCGACTGAAAGCAGGAAACTCGTAAAGAGTTGTGACGAACCAATGTGGCGAGACATGCTATTAATGGCTCTACGAACGGGAATGCGCCTTGGAGAGCTGTGCGGCCTTGAGTGGCGTGATATAGATTTCCAAAGAAAAATGATAACGGTACAACGCTCTCTTGTTCGGGGCATTATCGGAACTCCAAAAAATAATAAGACCAGGCATATCCCTATGACGGAGGATCTTTGCCGGACGTTGTATGAGTGCCGGAATAAAACGAACTTCGTGTTTCATCAGGCGAATAACCAGCCCTTTACGGATTGGATGGCAGAGAACGGGATTCGTCGGGCCTGCAAGAAGGCAGAGATACGATCAATCGGCTGGCACACGCTTCGTCATACGTTCGCTTCTCATCTGGTGAGCGAAGGCGTACCGCTCAATGTGGTTCAAGAACTTCTTGGACACTCATCTATCGTTATGACGATGAAGTACGCGCACCTCGCTCCCTCTG
>CAYHTN010000087.1:0-4095 GCA_964359565.1 uncultured Gammaproteobacteria bacterium | reverse complement strand
CCAACGCGTTGGAGGCCATCTTGGGCCATCAAAAAAGCGAGGATGGCCGACGCGGACGCGAACACGGCCGGCGTCATTTTTTCGAAGGTTGCGCGAAAAGAGACTTTATTCCAACGAATGATGGCAATAGCAGAAACAAACCAGACGAACCAAACGACAAGTGGAACTGGGTACACGAACGGATGCATCCACTGATAGTGTGCAGCGACAAACGCGAACAACGCCGTGAGCCACGGCAGTAAGCGAATGAGCAACATTCTCATACCATTTAGCGTATCACGTCGGAAGACGTTTCAAAACGACGTCGCACCTCTGTTAATTGGGTCTTCCCTTCGGGTCGGCTTTCTCCAATCGCATGAAAGGCCAGGACGAATTTTAAATGAAGGTCCTGGTCTCCTTCGACCACGCGGAGGGCAAGCAAGCTCTGCTCGGCCGCACGCGCGTCTTGGGTCCGATCGTATTCAGAGAGGATGCGGGCCACATCGCTCCGCCAATCATTCCCCACCTCTGTGACCGTGCGTACAGGGGAAGCAAATGGGATACTCTCGGTCGCCGCGCGCTGTTTTTGTCGTACACCCAAGTAGAGAGCAATAAGACAGATCACGATCAGGAGACCGAAAGTAAATTTTACCCGAGAAGAGTGAGCGTCCATACAAGACTAGGCGTTTAACCTACGCTTTCGATATTGATAAAATTCTGCAATCGCAACAGAGATCGCCGTCGCCACCGGAATCGCGAACAGGGCTCCTACTACGCCGAATAATTGCGCGCCGATCAAGACCGCAACAATGCTCATGATCGGATTCAACCCTACGGCACGCTCCATGATCTTTGGCACCAGGACATTATTTTCGAGCTGTTGAATAATAACCATCGAGATGACCGTAAACAGGAGATGGAGAGGCGAAATCGTGGCCGCAATAATAAGCGCGGGGATACCGGCTACCAGCGGACCAACATAAGGAATAAATTCGAGGAGCCCTCCCAAAAGCGCAAGAAGCAAGGCGTAAGGCAGGCCAATAATGCTAAAAGCGATAAAATAGAGAAGGCCAATAACGACACCTAAGATCAATTGCCCTCGTAACCAATCCCCCAAGCGGTTGGTCACACTCCACACGAGCGACGAAGCAAATTCTTGATACTCATTGGGAATAATATTCTGAAACAGCGTTTTTACGGCTGACTCTTCTACGATGATATAAAACGAGAGTACGAGGACAACGATCACCCCTACCAACCCATTGAAAACGCTCCCGATGGTCGTAAAGACCCCGCCCGCACCCTGTAACAGCTGCGTTTGCAAGTTCGCAACCCCTGTTTGTAAGTTGTGGATAAACGCATATCGTGAGGATAAGTCCTTAATCGACCCGACCCATTCGCTGACCCATTGGGCGCTTTGGCCATAGGTCCCTGCCAACATCCCTGCTTCACTGACAATGGCTGGGATCAGGAGGGCGACGGCCGCAATAATCAATCCGAACAGGAGCAGATAAAAAAGGACAACGGTTAATCCTTTAGGGATCTTGTGCGCTGAACCCCAGGTCGCCATGGGGTAGACCACACCTGCCATCAGCAAGGCAATAAAAACGTATAAAAGTACGTCCCGGATGAGCCAAAGCAGGCCTAATGCGAGTAAAATCCCGATGGTACGAAGGATTGTTCCCGTCGAAATCGAAATAACTTGGGTTGTCTGTTTTGAAGGCATACGAGAAGAATACCATACTCCCTTGTCCTCAAGCTCGCTTTTCGGCTATGCTGAAGGCGTTTTCATGCCAAACTACGCCGAAAATCGGAAAGCCCGATACGACTATGACGTCCTCGAATCCTTCGAGGGCGGTCTTGTCTTAACTGGCCAAGAAACAAAAAGCGTCCGTGGTGGCCGAGCCAAGCTTCAAGGGTCCTTTTTAAAGCTTCTAAGCGGTCAGCTCTGGCTGATTGGAGCCCACATCGCCCCCTACGAAAAAGCCTCCCATCTGGAGAGCTATGACCCGACCCGAAGCCGCAAGGTCCTGGTCCGTCAGTCTGAACTCCACTATTTTGCCGGAAAAATACAGGAAAAAGGCTTGACACTGGTCCCTTTTTCATTCTATCCTAAGGGCCGTCGCATTAAGGTGTCCTTTGCTCTCTGTCGTGGAAAAAAGACCCACAACAAGCGCGAAACCCTCAAACAACGAGACCTCGAACGCAGTACCCGCCGCATCCTAAAAGGCTACGACGAGTAACCAGAGGTGTTCGTAAAACTTGGAGATTTGGTACAGAACGCGAAGAGGACGAGGCTTTTTACGAGGCGCCATGGAAATAGCGGTGAGTAAAAAACGCAGGACTCGACAAAGTTATGTGCCAAAGATACAAGTTTTACGGGGATGATGTTGCTTTGACGGACGTTCCAATGAGATATCGCAGGTCAAGTGGGCTGGACCCCTTGTCAACTCTTCCAGCACATCTACAATTGCCAACAGCGTTGCAGATCAGGTGAAGGCCTTCCTCGCGTCTGCGGTGAAGACCCAATCCTACGCTCCCGTTCTCGCCTAAGCGCGATCGATGGGACCGGCCCTCAGAAGGTCAGCCTCCGTCTTCTGAGCTCGCCGTCATCTTGTGAGGCTTGATCGACTGATTCGTTTCCGTCAGCCGATGACATCTTTGGAAGCTTGGCTCTCGACCTGATCGTCCGTTTTCTAACGACGAGAGTAACCGCCCCGTTCTACGGGGCATTCCAAGCGGACCAAACCTGTGGACGAGATCTCCCATTGAGCGATTCGGACGGGGGTGCGATCCCCCCCATCTCCACCATCGCCCTGGGCGTGATGCCTCACGTCCCTCGCGAAATCATAAAATTGTACGAGCGCAATGCATTGTGCTCATCCTCACCCATTCATCGATGCGCATTCATCATCGCCGCCGTGGCGGCTACTACAAAAAAGAAGAGCTGATCTCGTTTAAAGCCAACGAGACGATCAAGGCGCCGGAGGTGTATATCATCGATGAAGAAGGCAAACCTGCAGGAGTTCGTTCGATCGCTGAGGCATTGGCCTTTGCCCAAGAACGCGGGTACGACCTCGTCGAGGTCTCCCCCAAAGCGAGCCCGCCTGTCTGTAAGCTTCTCGACTTTGGTCAATTCAAATACCAAAAAGAGAAAGAAGTGCGCCAACAAAAAGCGCATGCTAAAAAAGTGGATGTCAAAGGTATTCGTCTCTCGGTCAAAATGGGAGAAAACGACATCGATATCCGACGCAAACAGGCTGAATCGTTCTTAGCTGAAGGCCACAAACTCAAAATCGAAATCAACTTACGAGGACGCGAAAAGGAGCATGGCGAGATCGCCCACGAGCGCATCCAAGCCTTCCTCCGCGCGCTCGAAGTCAAGTATCCACTCAACGTTGAACAACCCGCAACGCGAAGCGGAGGCAATGTCTCTACCATCGTCGGTCGTAAATCTTAATCACATGGATTTGGGTCGCTGCCAGCGTCCCCTACCCTGATCATATGAAACTCAAAACACACAAGACGGTTTCGAAGCGCATCCAAGTGACAGGTTCCGGTAAGCTCATTAAACGTAAAAACGGCCAAGATCACTTTAACGGTCGTGAGAGCGGAAACACCACTCGCGGAAAGCGCCGTGATCTCTCGGTCGGCGCAGAATACGTGAAAAATATTAAGTCCATGATGCCCAACGCCTAACCTATTATATGCCTCGCGTAAAACGTGGAACCCATCGCATCAAGCGACGTAAGAATATTCTCGCCCGAACCAAGGGCATGATGTGGGGACGCAAGAACCGCATCACTCTCGCCAAGATCGCCGCGACCAAAGCCGGTCACAACGCCTACGTCGATCGGAAGCTCAAGAAGCGTAACAATCGCGGTCTTCAACAGATCCGCATCAGCGCTGGCGCCCGCACCCTTGGCACGAGCTACTCTCGCCTCATGGGAGAACTCAAGAAGCGTGGTATCGCTCTCGATCGCAAAGTCTTGTCACAGATCGCCGCTGAACACCCAGAAACATTTGCAAAGCTTGTAAAAGCGTAAGCAAAAACCAGATCAAGAATGACCTCCTCCCCGGGATGCGCTGCGCTTCTCCCGGGGTTTCCTCGGTCGG
>CAYHTN010000086.1:0-4157 GCA_964359565.1 uncultured Gammaproteobacteria bacterium | reverse complement strand
AATCAGATAATTTCTTAATTTACGGCAATTAAAGGAATAAAAATGGCTGACATAAACATGAAATGCAAGCGAGGCATACAAAGTCATGGCCGAAGGAATAGTGCGATGCATCGAGGAAACATTCGAAAAGAACGGCCTGTTCATCTCGGCACATGACGCGGACACCGGGCACGAAGAGGGAGGCGCCTACGTCTGGCGCTATGAAGACCTTGTGAATGCGCTTGCCTCGGATGAATTGGCAGCGCTCAACGAAACCTACCATGACATCAACAGGGCAGGAAACTTTGAAGGCGCAATCCACCTCGTCAGGAAGACGGATGTTCCTCTCAGGGAAATAGAAGATAAACTGCTCGCCATCCGCCGTAAACGACCGCAGCCGCACACCGACGATAAGATCCTGTGCGGCCTGAATGCTTTGACTGCCGCCGCTTTCATACAGGCCGCACGACATATGGGGAGAGAGGAGATGGAGACGAAGGCGGCAGCGATGCTTAAGCGCCTTTGCGCGTTGTTTTGGGATGGTCGGGCGCTCGCGCACTCACTCGTCAACGGTTCGCTTCAGAAACAGAGTTACTTGTTCGATGCCGCTGCCATGCTTTTCGCGGTATCCCTGCTCTATGAGAATGACGCGTCTTGGGAAGATACCATGATTGCCTTGTCTGAATATCTGGAAACCTTCAGAGAAGATGACCGATGGATTGAATCCAGAGCACAGGATTTCCTCCCTGTGTATGCATCATGGTTTGACCACCCGACGCCTTCAAGCGCGGCTCTGGCCGAAATGGGAAGAACGCGAGTGGCGATCCTCACACGGCAGAATATTCAGACACTGCCCTATCGGCATCCTTTCGAGGCGGATTTCCACAACATCACTGCCATGATATGTAACGGACTATTTCATCTGGTCAGTGTTAAACAACCCCTTCGCTGGAGCCAATTACCACCGAACACGGTCCAAGTGCGCGGTGACCGGGAAAGCGATTGTTACATGGGTACGTGTAGGGCTCTTCCCTCGTCTGCGGGAGACGGGAGGCCATAAAAACATAAAAACCGGAGTTTGTCCTTGACCTCCGGAATGTTTATTGCTAATAGTGCCAAAGGATGGGAAACCAGGCAATATGTACAAGAATCTCGGCAAGGACGATGCCGAAAAGACAGCGAATCTCGAAAAAATCAAGAACTGGGTTGGCAACTGGACACTCAAAAGAAAAAAGGAACTTACAGAAAATGTATCAAAATATCAAAAAATCATCTTTGTACTTATCTTTCTTAATACCAGAGCGTTACTAAGACCGTAATTGTCCTTTTAGCCGTGCCCTTTTCACTCGTCGGGTCGTTCTGGTTGCTCTATCTGCTCAATTACAATATGAACATTGCCGTCTGGGTGGGCATCATCGCCCTGGCGGGATTGGATGCCGAGACGGGGGTCGTCATGCTCCTCTACCTTGATCTTGCCCACGAGAAATGGCTGAAGGATGGCAGGTTGAAAAATATGGGCGATCTCAGGGAGTCGATCATGTACGGCGCCGTCAAGAGGATCCGCCCCAAGATCATGACGGTAAGCGTCATCCTGGCCGGCCTTATTCCCATCATGTTCAGCCACAGCACCGGCGCCGATGTGATGAAGCGGATTGCCGCCCCCATGGTGGGTGGCGTCATTACTTCCACGGTCCTCGGATTATCTATCCAGCCATCTACATGATCTGGCGGGGGAGGGAATTTAAGCAATAAAAACTTCTAAGGAGTGACAAACGTGGGAAATAAAGTATTTCTCGCCCAACGAATTGGAAAGGTAGCTAATTTTATGGAACTGAGAACCAGGCGTTTTTTACTTTTTACGTTCTCCCTCGTATTTCTTTTTTTGGTGGCAACAGGACATCCTGTCAACGGGGCGGTGGATTACCTGGAACAGATGGGGGTTTCTATGCTAAAGGAAGATATTGACGCCCCTCATTTTATCCTTCCCGATTTAGAGGGAAGAAAAATAAGCCTGCGTGAATTTCAAGGCAAATTTGTTATGTTGAATTTTTGGGCTACTTGGTGAACTTTCTGCGACCGGGAGAGGTCCTCTCTGGAAAAGATACATAATCTCTACGGAAGAAAAGGTATGATTGTTTTAGCCATCTCTACCGACCAGGGGAGTGATGAACAAGTGAGAAAGTTAGTGAAAAGCTATGCCGATCGCAAAAAACTGACTTTCCTCAATTTGCTTGATCCCAAATCTTCCACTGCTGCACAATATGGGGTGCGTGGAATTCCCATGAATTTTTTCATAAACCCTCAGGGCAAGGTTGTGGCCTTTGCCAGTGGCTATCGAAAGTGGGATAGCAAAGAAGGCTTGCGGATGATCGAGCAGCTTCTATCCGCAGCAAAATCGACGAAAAAAGGAAGGTGAATATTACTATGGAAAAGAAAAAAAAGCAAAGCTCAGCGCAACATACCACCAAATCAGAACGAACCACGCCGAAACCGAAAAAGAGGTCTAAGTACATTTTCCTCGCCTTAGCCGTAGGTGTTGCATCGCTCATCACGGGGGGTTATTTTCTGTTTCAGGGGGAAAAACCCCCAAAACCCTCCCCTGAGCGCGCAAAATTGGGAAAAGAGAATGTCAGTCTCCGCGAGAATAGACCTACCCTGTCGCCGGAAAGGTTTAATGGGAAGGTCAAGAAAGCCTATGAAATAGCTCGCGAAATACCGGAGGTGCTCGATCGGCTCTATTGTTATTGCCAATGCCGAGATATTGGTCACAAAAGCCTGCTGAGCTGTTATGTCGATACTCACGCATCCGCATGAGATATCTGTATGGATGAGGCGCAGTTAGCGTCTCGAATGCACGCTCAGGGAGCAAGCGTAGCGGAGATACAGGCTGAGATCGACCGAAAATTTGGCAAGTAATATCCGTCATCTCTCAATCAATTTTATGGATTTTTTCTGATATGGACTCGAACATTTCAATTGGGTTAGCATTCTTGGCCGGTCTGGCATCCTTTCTTTCCCCATGTGTCTTCTCACTGGTTCCGGCGTATATCGGTTACCTGGGCGGCCGGGCGGCCGGGGGTGAAAATAGGCCCGAAAATCGTTTCGCGACCTTTTCGCACGGCCTGGCTTTTGTACTTGGCTTTAGTGTTGTCTTTGTGTTTTTTGGTATTGCGGCATCTGTCTTTGGCAGTCTACTCTACGACGTGCGCAACTGGGTAGCTCGTATCGGCGGCATAGTGGTCATCATTTTCGGCCTGCATATGACCGGCTTTTTCCGCATCTCCTTCCTGGAATACGACGTACGCATCCATACCACTCCTGATCGCAAGAAGGGGTACATCTCATCATTCTTAATGGGCGTATTCTTCTCGGCCGGATGGTCGCCTTGCATTGGTCCGGTTCTGGGTACGATCCTGACACTGGCGATCGGCGGCGGTTCTGTTGCCTTGGGGGTAAAGCTGCTCACTTCATATTCCGCAGGCTTGGCGGTTCCCTTTTTGATCGCCGCCCTGGGCATCGGGTGGCTATCGGGGACACTGCGTCGATACGGCAAAGTGATGCACTATGTTGAGGTGGGAATGGGCGTGATACTGGTCATTGTTGGATTGATGTTGTTTTTTAATGTGTTTCAATGGATCTCAACTTATGGGCAGTTCTTCTGGATCGATTTTGGCCTTTAGATATTTTGTTATCAACGGTAGATAAAAATGGAAGAAAAAGATGTCCCCACAGTCGATAGACGTAGCCCTAAATCTATCATCTTCTTTGTTTTCATTATTATTATAGTTGCAGTCGTTATTTTACTTCAAGGGAAGGATTCATTTTTTAATCTGTCTAATTATCAGCCCCGGGTTAAACCGGGTCTTCCAGCGCCAAATTTTACCTTTCCCGGACTCGATGGTAAGAAGGTTAGTTTGACCGAGTTCAAAGGTAAAGTGGTCTTCCTCAATATCTGGGTCACATGGTGTCCCCCCTGCAGGGAAGAGATGCCTTCCATGGAAAAGCTTTATCAAGAGTTGAAGGGTGAAGATTTTGAAATCCTGGCGGTCAGTATTGACGCATTAGGGGCCAAGGTTGTGGCCCCGTTTATGAAAGAATACAAGTTGAGTTTTCCCGCCCTTCTTGATCCTGAGGGTACGATACAAAATCTCTACGGGACGACCGGTGTTCCTGAAAGC
>CAYHTN010000085.1:0-4163 GCA_964359565.1 uncultured Gammaproteobacteria bacterium | reverse complement strand
CGATTCCTCCTCCGGTAATGACAACGAGCACGACAACCACGACAAGCGAGATCCCCGTTCAAACCACCACCGCCCAACCATGATGACTCTTGATGTGATGAGCGCGAAACCGCGCGCCCTGACGACCGAAGATATTACCCGTGTTGCTCATCGACTGCATCGCTCTCTTCACCTAAAAGGAACTGTTTCTATTGGGGTTCGTTTTGTTTCTCTGCAAGAAATTCAAAATCTGAATCGTACCTTTCGTCGCAAGAATCGCCCCACGGATGTGCTGTCTTTTTCGGCTCGTGCGTCTACGGAAAAAATGATGACTCTTCCTCAAAAAAAGAAGATGAGCAAGGTCAAAAACGAAGACTATTGGGGCGATCTCGCCATTTGTGGCGACTATGCCAAAGAAGAGGCGAAGCGTCGGGGGCTTCCCGTTCGTGAAGAGTTGTTACGTCTCCTCGCTCATGGCGTTCTACACTTAGCTGGTTTTGATCACGCAAGCGAAGAAGACGAATTAGCCATGTTTGCGTTGCAAGAAAAGATTATCGAGCCCTTGCTATGAGTTGGCCGTCTTCCCGTTTTCTACGAAGTGTTCGGCATGCGTGGCGTGGGCTTTTATTAGGGTTCCAAACCGAGAAGAATTTTCGTTTACAACTCGCGTGTGGCTTGGTTCTCCTGTGTGCCCTGTGGATATTCCCATTTTTGCGCTGGGAACGAGCAATTCTTTTCGTTGTCATGCTCCTCGTATTGGTGCTAGAATTGCTCAACAGCTCAATGGAACGCGTCTTGGACCTTTTGCAGCCGCGATTGAATCCGTATGCGGGAGATGTAAAGGACCTGATGGCAGGAGCTGTCTTACTTGCGTCGATTGGCGCACTTGTTCTCGCCGTTTACCTTTTTTGGCCTCACCTTCTTGCCACTCTTGCGCACGTATGAAAGATCATCTCATTGTTGGCATCGACCTCGGCAGCTCGGCTATTCGCTTAGCGGTCGGTCAGATTACAAGCGGCGCTGACAAGCGAGAGACGTTGAGTATCATCGGCGCCATCGAAGTTCCCTCCCAAGGTATTTCCAAAGGTGCGATCAATTCTCTGGAAGATGTTATCAGTGCAATTTCGGCTTCACTTGAACAAGTTGAGCGTCAGGTTGGCCTGCCTGTTTCAGAAGTCTATGTTTCTATCGGTGGCATGCACATGATGGTGCAGCCCGCAAAAGGCGTGATCGGTGTTTCTCGTCCGGATGGCGAAATTCGTGAAGAAGATATTCAGCGCGCACTAGAATCAGCGCGCGCGCTTGTGAATCCGGCAAACTACGATGTCATTCATATTCTTCCAAAGAAATTCGTGGTTGATGGTCAAACCGGCGTGAAGGATCCGGTTGGTATGCAAGGCATTCGTCTTGAGGTCGAAGCGCATATTATCCAAGGGTTCTCCGCCCATGTCCGAAACCTGACAAAGGCGGTCTTTCGCACAGGTCTTGATGTTCGTGAATTGGTGTTTTCCCCACTAGCTTCAGCCGAAGCCGTCACTACTTCCCGTCAGCGCGAAGTAGGAACGGTTGTTGTGAATGTTGGTGCCGCCACGACAAGTATCGCGATTTACGAAGAAGGGGATTTGATGCATGCAGCGGTGTTCCCGATCGGCGCAGATCACATCACTTCTGATATCGCCATCGGCTTAAGAACATCTTTAGAAGTTGCCGAACATATCAAGCGTCACTATGCGAGCGCGTATGCCGAGCCCATGAGTCGTTTTGAAGAAATTAATTTGCGCGAACTCGGAGCGGATCATGCCGAAATGGTTTCTCGCCGTTTTGTTTCGGACATTGCCCAAGCACGTGCCGAAGAAATCTTTGAGCGGGTCGAAAAAGAATTAAAAAAGATTGAACGGAGCGGCATGCTTCCCGCTGGCGTTATTCTCACTGGTGGAGGGGTGAAGCTGAGCGGCATGAGTGATATTGCCCGACAAGTCCTTCGTCTTCCTGTCTCGATCGGTGCCGCGACCAACGTCTCGACCCCCTTGGTCGAACTCGGTCAGGATCCCGCATTCGCAACCTCGATTGGTCTTGTGCTCTGGGGATATGCGAGTGAGCGTGAGGGGTATGAAGGAACTGGCAAAGGCGGCAGCTATAGCGCAAAAGGCGGTCAAATGATGAAAAAACTAGGTGAGCCCCTCAAAAAGATCTTCCGCTCATTTATTCCTTGACCCCTTTCACCCGAATGAGTAATGTGGCAACGAGATTGAGTACAATTTCTCTTTCTCTGGCCTCATTTTGAACACTGATCGTAGTCAATTTCTCCTCTTTTCTCTCGTATGGCCGAAATCAAACCTGACATCGAATCCTTCGCCAATATCAAAGTGGTTGGCGTTGGTGGCTCCGGAGGGTCTTCTCTAAACCGCATGATCGCCTCAAAGATTCGCGGGGTGGATTTCGTGGCGATGAATACCGATGTTCAGGCCCTGCAGCACTCGATGGCTCAGCATAAGCTGCATATTGGGAAGACCATCACCCGAGGGTTGGGAGCAGGAATGGACCCAGAAGTTGGCGCGCATGCCGCTGAAGAAAGCCAAAATGAAATTCGCGAAGTCCTGAAAGGGGCAGATATGGTGTTTGTCACCTGTGGTCTTGGAGGTGGAACAGGCTCAGGGGCTTCTCCGGTCATTGCGAGCATTGCTAAAGAATTAGGCGCCTTAACCGTCGCCGTCGTCACTCGTCCATTTGGATTTGAAGGAGCACAGCGTAAGGTCGTCGCTGAAAGTGCCTATGAAAAGCTGGTTTCTCACGTGGATACCATCGTTGCTATTCCAAACGATCGCATTTTGCAGATTATCGATCGGAAGACCTCTCTCGTAGAAGCCTTTGAAATCGTGGATGATGTCTTGCGCCAAGGCGTCCAAGGAATCTCTGAACTTATCACCGTTCCAGGGCTTATTAACGTTGACTTTGCGGATGTTCGTTCGATCATGTCGAACCGTGGTTCGGCCCTCATGGGGATTGGTCGCGGCCATGGGGATAACCGTGCGGCGGATGCAGCCAAAGCAGCGATTGCGTCGCCTCTTCTGGAAGTTTCTATCGATGGAGCGAAGGGGATCCTTTTTACGATCACCGGTGGTTCAAACCTTGGCATGTATGAAGTTTCCGAAGCGGCCAAAGTCATCACTCAATCGGCAGATGTTCAAGCGAAAGTAATCTTCGGAGCGATTATTGACGAGAGCATGAAGGATGAGGTCAAGGTCACGGTCATTGCGACCGGTTTTGACGCGCGTCTGACGATCCCAAAGCCAAAAACAGCCTTTTTATCAGGGAATTCTTCTCCGGCGACCACTCGCCCTTCGACGCCTTTATCTTCGGTTGCAAGTCCAGAGCCGCTTGAAAAATACAGTTTTCAGCAAAATCAACAGCGTTACGCTGCCCCCCTATCGACATCGACCTATGTTCCGCCGGCGCCACCACAACCATCTGCACCTGAGTTTTATCAGGCGCCAAACACCGAAGAAGTATCCCAAGATCCCTATCGTCGCCCTACGGTTTCTACTCCTGCTCCTGCCGCGCATCAGCCGCATGTCACGCCCCCTCAATACACGCCACAGCAAGCAGCGCCTCGTCCGGCTGCTCCTCCATCGACGGTGCCCGCTTCGAAAATGCCATCTGCTACGGGAGGGAATTCTGAAGATGACGAGCTTGATATCCCTGCCTTCATTCGTCGTAAGCTCATGTAACCCATGTATTGTCCGGTCTGCACTTCTCCGGATACGCGCGTGGTGGATTCGCGTTTATCTCCTGACGGGACGTCTGTTCGTCGTAGACGTGAATGCGATGCCTGTGAATATCGTTTCTCGACCTTAGAAGAGATCGAGCTGTTAGACGTGACCGTTGTGAAGCGTGATGGTCACAGAGAGGCCTATGATCGCGAGAAGATCGAACGTGGTCTTCGCCGTGCGCTCGAAAAACGCTCACACACCGTGCCTGAGTTTCGACAATTGATGCATGCAATCGAACGAGAGATTCATCGTCGGAAGGCAACGGAGCTTAGAAGCGAAGAGATTGGAGAGATTGTGATGGAACAGCTCAAGACGTTCGACAAAGTAGCCTATATTCGTTTTGCCTCGGTCTATCGTTCGTTTGAAGATGTAAAAACCTTTCGGGATGAGCTCTCCGATTTATTAAAACAAACC
>CAYHTN010000084.1:0-4330 GCA_964359565.1 uncultured Gammaproteobacteria bacterium | reverse complement strand
TTATTGATGATTTTTTTCTGCTCTTCAAACTCCGCATCTGAATATCTTCCGGTACGATGGAGGTCAAAAATATGCTGCCTTTCCTGTTCCAGTTTTGCGATCTCGGCGTTTACTTTAGCGTTTGTACTGTCAAAATAGCGGTAGTTAGACTGCCAGATATCCATAACGATCTCTCTAAAGAGATTCAGGTATTCGGATTTAGGTGTTAGCGAGTCCAAGAACTCCATGAATGATTGCTCGAAGGCATCTTTCGGAATCGATCCGAACGAATGACATTTGCTTCCGGCGCCATGATGATAATAAGCGTATTTTTTTCCATGTCTGCCGGTTGAATGACTGCCGGTTAACGATTCATGGCACTCGCTACAACGCGCAAAGTGACGTAACGGGTAGTCGGGATTATTTGCAGAGCGGGGAAGCATCGGTGATGCAACCCCGCTCGTTATGTTTTGGCATGCGTGAAAAAGAGCGTCAGAAATAAGTGGCTCAAAAGCTCCTTTATTCACTTCGTTAAAAGATTCAATGCGTCCGCAGTAAACAGGATTGTGGAGCATTTTTTCTACTGATTGGAATGAAGGTAATGCATTATATTTTGTTCGAAGACCTTTTTTCGCCAGCATTTCCGCAAGCGCCTTATAAGTGTACGTTCCTTTTG
Source organism: uncultured Gammaproteobacteria bacterium (assembly GCA_964359565.1). Lineage (GTDB taxonomy): Bacteria > Patescibacteriota > Patescibacteriia > 2-12-FULL-60-25 > 2-12-FULL-60-25 > JAGOTP01. The sequence continues at coordinate 3,675 of CAYHTN010000084.1, read as the reverse complement.
CGTATTCTTCGAACGCTAATTTTATTATGGGCGCTTTCTCCGGATCCGGAGTAATGTTTGTTCCCTTGCCAAAACTAAGTTTGCGGTAACCGATGGGTGATCCCCAGCACCAAACACCACTACGTACACGGGCAATCATTCCGCCCTTCGTTCTTTCCGTCCTGACGTTGTTGTCGAACTCGGCAAAACTGGCCATGATCGTTTCCATCAATTTGCCAGTTGATGTTTCATCAATCGATTCGGTGACTGAACGTAGCTCGGTTCCACTTTTACGCAGTAGTGTACGAACGGCTAGGTGATCTTCAGCGCGACGACTGAATCGATCAATCTTGTAGACCACGAAATAGCCAATGGAGTTATTGTTAGCACCGCAGAGAGTGAGGGCGTTGTTGAATTCGGTACGGTCAGCCGTCTTTGCTGATTCGCCTAACTCTTTAAACACTCGTATTACATTCCAACCAGATCGTTCAGCAAACTCACGGCACAGTTTTTCCTGTGTCTCAAGACTTGTGCCCTCAACCTGTTCTTTTGAAGATACGCGGCAATAAATGATGCAGGTATTTGGTGTCTGTGCTTTTATGATCGACATATGGTTCAAGAATATGCTATCCGTTTTTTATTGGATAGATAACCAAAGGGGAAACCGTAGAACCGCCTTTCTTATAGAAGAATTCGGCTAGTGATATTTTCCCGATAATGTATAACTCGTCTCTAATCTTCAAAAGCTCCTCGTCCGATAGATGGGCGAGCCTTGGATTTGAGTGACGGCATTGGGCCAAGGAGAGCATAAGAAGAGTTAAAATATTACTGGAAGTTTGCGGTGTGAAATGAATAATTATGTTTTGTCTATGTGATCGTCTAGGAAACAATTGCTATATAGAGCGTATAAAACCGCGAAGTAGACGCGCCACAACCGATTTAACGCACATAAGTAGATAAGGTACGCCAAAGCTGGTGGAATTTTGTACCTTCTATATGGGGTTTCGTGTTTAGATCGGGAACTGCCTCATTGGGGTTCCGTCTAAGGATGTGACGATCAGATTTTGTTTGGCTCGGGTTGCTGCCACATACGCTAGTCGAACCTCCTCATCATAGTTTTCATGTTCCAATATTCGTTCTGTGGTTGTCGCAATCGCTATGACAGTGTCAGCTTCAAGTCCTTTGCTTGCGTGCATCGTGTAGAGCATGACGCGTGGCAGGCCTGGATTGAACTTGTGTTTCTCACGCTCCATTCCATCCTCGAATAGGAAGTCGGTTTGATGTTTTTCAAAGACGTCGCGAAGCTTATCCGTTGCGTATTGACTGAAAAACCTATCCCATTCCATCCATTCTCTTATTTCTTCCGTTGATTCATCCCTTACCAGCACCGCCTTTTTCTCCCTCGTCTGTTCGATGAGGTCGTGAAGTTTCTTTTTTGCACCGAATTGGAAAAATTGTTCGGCCGGAACCATCGGACTGAGAAGTAGTTCCATGTCGTCACGTGAAAGTGTGGCGGTCGGGCGCTCTATCAATGCTACGAGACGTGCTCGTGTTTCCGTATTGTCGTCGACGATAAGATTCAAAGAGAACTCTTCGACTATCTTTCGCGCTTGCCCAAGCAGGTAATTCGTTCTAGCGAGAATGAAGGTTTCTCCGTAGAGATCTGGTTTTTTGAGGCGAATGGGATCGTTTTTCAGGCGGGCGCAGACCTCATAGAAAGATGGAATGATCTCGATAAAGCCGCCAGTCTGCTTGCTCTGTATTCTTTCTTTGGTTCGGGTAGATGACTGGTCGAGGATACGATCTGCGAATGTAGCTATGTTTGAAGGAACGCGATATGACACGCTTCGCGGATGTTCAGAGTCTACGGTCAGGGATTTTATGTCCTCGATGTTGCAACCAGCCCATCCGTAGATGGACTGGTCTGGATCGCCGACATACCAAATTTCTTCCGCGTCTGTGTTCTTTAGGATTTCAAGCTGGAGCTTTGTACAGTCTTGGATTTCGTCGACTCCCACAAAGTCTGCTGTTGGGCGGTAGCCGGTTTTGACGCAGTATTCCAGCAGATACGTAAAATCCCATTGCCCATTCTTAATCGCACTGTCCATGTGTTTCCAAAGCCGACCCACCTCGTCAGCGAGGTAACCGGAGTATGATGTGTCAGCTGGCTTTAACATGCGTGCTCGTAAGTGCATGATTTCTTTGTAAACCATGTCGTGATCCGTCTCTGGTTCTGTGCCTTTGAAATCCAACTCATCAAAGCGATTCGCTGCAACTGCCTTTAGGCATCTTGTCCCGAAGAAGAAACTGGATTCGTGTCCGTTCTTGATGAGTGCTTTTGTCATGTTGTCTTCCTTTTTAGCCTTCATGTGACGGAATGCTAATGAATGAATTGTGCAGATTTGAATGCGCTCAGGATCCTTTTTATAGAACCCCACTCTCTCCGCTAGGTCTTTCACATTCTTCTTGCCGAAACTCATCGCTAGGACCGTTTTCCCCTCCTGCATCATCTTTCGTATCTGTTCCGTTAGAAATTGGGTCTTCCCACTCCCTGGTTTGCTTAGGTAAAGTGTCCGTGTCATACAGGTTCTCTTCTTTAATTTCGAAAAATGATGCACGTTCTTCACCTTTGCGTTTTACGGCTCCTACGCTCTCCAGGATGACGCGTGTATATTTATCTGCAGTGGTCTTATCGTTCTTCTTTTTGACGAAGCTATAAAAGCCCGCGAAAGGAACATATAGAATGTGACCATCCTTGACCGCGTGCACTGTTTGTTTGAAAGGGGCAGATACCGACTGTTTAGAAATCGGCTTGTCGCAGTACTGCCTAAGCCAGGATATTCCCATCTCAAGGGAGTCGCTCGCTGTATCGCCAGTGATCTTCGGAAGCCAGATCGCCAGAATATTTTTTAGCCATGCCACCTTTCCTTTCGGGCTATTTCCATAAGGGCAAGAAATCGAGGCATCTTTTAGAATGTGCCGACACCTTCGAGCGATAAGTTGCGGATCTTCAATATTCTTGTCATCAAACCCGTCTAAGTGGACAGATCTCCCGTTAATAAGGAGGTCTAATTCGTACGTTTTTCCATCCGTAAGCCCGCCCTGTAACGCATTTGCCCAGTCAATATTCCTAGTGGTGGCGCCGGCTTCATTTATATTCGCTTCAAGTCTAACCATGCTCGCGTCGAAAGAAGATCGTGCATCTTTTCTTTTTATTTCAGGTGAATACTGTTCAAAGCGAGTGATAATACCTTCTAAAATATGCGCTTCTAACGGTTCGTTGAATTCTTGATTTTGACGTTCCATTTCTTTGACCACGGCCTCACGGGCTACTTTTTCCGTGTTGCCATGATCCAGAAGTGTGAGATAAAGAGACGAAGCAAAAGAGATCATGCACCCGTTGCGAAAATCACCATCTTCAAGAAGGACGTGCTCAACAATATTGATCCATTCCATGTTTTTTTTGACGTTCTCCACTGATATTTTCTCTGCGAGAAGAATACGCAATGGAAGTTCTGCTATTTCTACAGACCCTATCGGTATTTCCCATCGGTATTCTCCTTGGCCGAAATCGCTTGGCGGTAAAACCACGCCTACATGATTCTCGGATAAGAAATCAACTTTTCTGAGCGCTCCTGACCCATCATTCCCATGTGTCGGATGTTGTTTGTACAAATTCAGCCGTGTCTGCAACCT
>CAYHTN010000083.1:0-4356 GCA_964359565.1 uncultured Gammaproteobacteria bacterium | reverse complement strand
CTTTCCGAGGTACTTGGCTACAGAGCACACTCCTGTTTGCCGTGCTCGTGACTCCGCCGCTCGGTGCTTTTCTGACTCCGCAGGATGTTTTGGCACAACGTCGTGGGACCCCAGCCCCGGCTGCTCCTACGCGGATATGCCACTTTGATTGCGTTGAACAGCGCAACATTTGGTCAGGGACACACGTAGGTACGGGGAGGCCCTGTGTGTGTAATGTGAGTAACATCCGCCCCGTTCGCCCACAAACGCCGACGGGCGACCGCGCTTTTACCTGTACCACAGACACGGAATGCGTGGATCACTGTCGGGCGGTGTGTAGTTCTACAGGTGGGACCTGTTTTACGGGGACATCCGCTGCACCGGATGGCTGTGCAGTCAGATCCCCAGACCCAGGATGTTCAGTGCTCGGTTCGGGGTTCGGCGACATGACGTTTGGTGGCGGCGATCCGAGTGGTTCTACAGCACAATGCGCGACGATCCAGGCCCCAGGTACCCCAGCGACCGGATCTGGAACCGCACGTCGTCGTGGAACATCTACCGTTTTGCATAACCCGTTGGGGGATGGGTCGACCGTCTACACCATCGTTGCACGTGTCATTAAAGCTGCTGTGGGTATCGTGGGGTCCATCGCTCTTCTCATGTTCATCTATGGGGGGATGCGTTATATGACGGCGGGAGGATCCGAAGAGGGCGTAAAGACGGCGAAGGCCACCATCATTAATGCCACGATCGGTCTCCTCCTCATTTTTTTCTCGTACACGATTATCAGTATTTTTTTAGGAGCATTCAATCAACCCGTCGTTGTTCAAGAGCAGACGGCCGCACCGGCGGCTCCGGCGACGGAAACCCCCGCCGCTGAGCCGACGCCTGCGCCCACCCCGACCCCCGCTCCTCCGCCACCTCCCCTTCCTCGTTGATATGACGTCTCTTTTTTCTTCTCATCGGCGTTCCTCCCGAGTTCTCCGTTGGATGGTAGCACTCATCGGGAGCATTCTCCTTGTCATAGGACCGGTTGCTCCTACGGTTGCTTCCTATGCGGCTGACCCATCACATCGTATCCTCGCACAGACAAGTCGGAGTCGAGAACGTGCTCGGCGGCCTCCACGGCCCGTAAACACGTGGTATGGGTTTGTGGACCCCCTTGAAAATGCGACGGTTCCAGAGGTGATCAACAAAATCACGCGGTTTGCGCTGGGCACCGTGGGGGCTCTGTTCCTTGTCTACTTTTTATTTGGAGGTTTTATGTGGCTCACGGCAGGTGGAGAAGCGGAGCGCGTCAAAAAAGCTCGCCAAGCCTTGACGCAGTCCGTGATTGGGATCGCGATCGTCGTTTTTTCCTACTCCATCATCGGGTTCATTCTGCAATTGACAAATCAGTTTGATGCATCATCGCAAGGATGATGAGCTGACCCAAGTGTGCTATACTTGAATCACTGTTTTCCGGTTCCGCGCGTGCGGCTCGGTCTGCAGCTTGCTCTATGCCACATGCCATTGTCTTGAAAGGAGGTGAAACATCATGAACATGCGTATGAAAAAGTTGGTGGGGTTTGTCGCCTCTGCAGGAGTCGTTGCGACCTTGGCGTTACCGGCCATTGTTGGTGCTCAGGGAACCCTGAACGCGAATGATCTTGGCGTCGGTGCTATTGGAGGTTCTATCAAATTAGGAAGCGGAGATGTTCGTCAAACCGCTGCTCGCATTATCAATGTTGCTCTTGGATTCTTGGGAATCATCGCCGTTGTGATCGTCCTTCTCGGAGGGTTTAAGTATATGATCAGCGGAGGAAATGAAGAAAAGACGACCGAAGCAAAAAACTTGATTGTGTCTGGGATCATCGGCTTGGCCATCATCTTGTCCGCTTGGGCCATTACTGGGTTTGTTATTTCGAAGCTCATCTCCGCAACGCAAGACACGCCATAATCGTGCGCTTGAGTTGCTTTCTCTCACCATGTCATCACTTCGTCTTCGGTCATGGATCGTCCTTACGACGTTGCTCCTTGTGACAACGCCGGTGTTGGGGAGGGCGGCTTTGACCCCTGATAATACAGGGCTTAAAGCGGCAGCCCCGAGTGGGCTCTTGATAAATGCGTGTGAAGAGTCCGCAAACTGTCTGGCTGTTATGGCCGGCAAGGTGATCGACGTCGCTCTCGGCTTTCTCGGAATTCTGCTTCTTGGATTATTTCTGTGGGGCGGCTTTCTTTGGATGACGGCGGGCGGAGAGAAAGAAAAAGTACAGAAGGCGCAAGGAGTGATTGCGAATGCAGTCGCAGGCATTGTTATTGTGGCCATGTCCTTTGCCGTTACGTCTTATGTGCTGACAAGGTTGGATCAGGTGACATCCGCGACCGATCCGGCGGCGTCCACGAGTCCGACCCCTCCGTAATTCTTGGTTCTCATTTACTCATCACCCTGTTATGAAGAAGTATCAACGCATCTTGGCAAAGGCCGGCGCTTCTTTGGCCGCCCTCGCGGCCCCAGTGGTTACGTTTGCTCAGTCGCCGTATACGAATGCCTTGACGCAGGTCAGTGCGATTGCGACCAACGCTCGCGTTGCCTCTGATCGCACCTTGCCGCAGATCATTGGGTCGATCATCAACGCGGCCTTGGGTTTTCTTGGCATCATCTTATTGGGATATCTGCTCTATGCGGGATTCCTCTGGATGACCTCCGGTGGAGAATCGGAGAAAGCCACAAAAGCACAGACCATGATTAGAAACGCCATCATCGGTTTGATCATCATTGTCGCGTCGTTTGCCATTTCCACTTTCGTCTTGAATCAACTCACGACGATTGCGGGTACGTCCTAACCGTTCGCTGCGCAGCGAATTATAGATCCCTCGGTCATCATGACCGGGGGATTTATGATTATCAGTAGTTTCTCGCATGAGGATCTCATTTCCCTCGGCCTTCCTTCCATTGTCATCCTGAGCGAAGTTATACGAAGGGAAGGATCTCACCGTATGAAAGAAGTATGAAGGCCCAGATCCTTCGTTTCACTCAGGATGACACAAGAGATATGCCTTGCTTGTCATTTCGAGGGGAGTTATACGTAGTCAGGTCGAACGTAGTCAGGTCGAATGACCTGACGTAGCGAGAAATCTGGTCCTTGGACTGAGGGCCCAGACTTCTCTCTTCGTTCAAAGTGACACGGGATGGGAGTCGTCGAAATGACAGAAGAGCAGACTCGTTCGAGAAGGAGGTGCCTTGCATGTCATCCTGAATGAAATGAAGGATCTTCGACGCAGCTCATCGAAGATCCTTCGCTATGCTCAGGATGACACGGAGAAATATTGCTCAACGAAGAGGGAGCTGGAGGGAGTTGAGGGTCGTGGGTTAGAGAAACGGGGGAGTGTAAAACGCAATACACGCCCGGAGAGAAGTGGCCTCTCGGGCGTGTAGGGGGTGATGGCAGGTCGAACGACCCGCCGGCTCACCCGTAGAAGGAAGGAGCGATGCAGGGGCTACCGACAGTAGCCATCCTGCATCTCGGGGACGATCAGCTCCAGCGGGTTGTACCGCTGGGTGTGACTCCCCGCGAACCGCGCGACCCCCCACGTGCTGGTGGTGGGGTCGTACGGCCTCACCCAGCAGTTGAACGTCACCGTTGAAACGAGGGTAGGCTCGTTCGGGGTGAAGTACACATGCCGGGCGGGCCCAGGGGCGTACGCGGGCATGAGGCAGTCGCCGGACTGCGTCCGGGCGAGAATCATGCCGCGAAACTCGCCCCCGACGGGCCCCGTCGAGGCCGTCTGGACCTGGTCGTTGATGACGACCGTGGTCCAGAAGCGGGAGTTCTGGATCAGGAGGTGACCATTCACGGTCCCTCCCGCCAGAAACTGCCCGCCAAACCCCTGGGACTCCGTCCGCACCGCCTGGAAGGCGGGGACGTTCACCAGGGAGGGATCGACCCCGGCGCACAGGCGCGGGGCGGCCGGAGGGGCCACGCCGGGGATGCCCTGCGACGCGTGGCCGCCAGCTACGGGCGATGCCGGGCTGCCGGTGACCGGCGCGCCAGGGGCCGGCGCTGCGGGTGCCTGCCCCGTGGCGAGGCGTCGGTTCGCCTCCCGTTCACGGGCGAGCTCCGCCCGGAGCCGGACGACTTCCGGGTTCGCGGTGGGGTTGCCCCCCTGAGCCGCAGCCTGGAACGCTGCCGACGGCCCGCAGGCGACGACGAAAGAAAGGAGAAAAAAAACGATGATGAACTTGTTCATGGGAACCTCGTCTTCTGGGGATTTTTGGTCCCCGTTTTTTTGTTTTTCGAACTTGGCGATCTTCGCCCTTCCCTTTTGTCATCCCCACCTTTTTCCGTCATCCCAGACTTGATCTGGGATCCAGCGCAATAAGGATTCCCATCCTTA
>CAYHTN010000082.1:0-4420 GCA_964359565.1 uncultured Gammaproteobacteria bacterium | reverse complement strand
ATCTGGATTTGAATACTGGAATGTTTGGCATTGTGCTGATCGACCACGATACAAACATTCACATCCTAGCTCTTCTGGATCATTCAGATATGCCTTCACGTCATTCATTTGTTCTCTGACTCCATCCTCAGCTCGCAACACCTCATCAGTCAGATCGGCCACAATAAATAACTTGTCGTAATTTACCTTACCCTGCTTTCGATACTGCCCATTCAAGTGAATCACACCGGCCTTCACAATCTTCAGACCGCTATTTTCAATCACGATTTTCTGGAATGCTAAATCGTTCACGTGATGATGCGGGATCTCACGCTTCACGTCATTTGTCGCTTTTACTTCGTACAACTCCCAACCGTTCAACATCTCATTGAATTTCAAAATATCCGCTTGAACAAAGAAGACATCGTACAGAAAGGCGCCTTGAAATATCGTTTGATGATTCAATGCAAGAAAACTTTTTGTGATCGGTATGGCATTATGTCCGACAATCTCAATCAGTCGTCCGTTGGGAAACAGGTTTCGTGCGGCCTCATCCGCAAGGTTTCCTTCCTCGATAATCTTCTTCTCAAATTCCGATAATTCAACACCTTCAAAAAGTTCTGGCTTATGCTTTCTCAGCCAAAGATTCTTTTTGCAAAAGGTATATTCAAGATAATCGGTTTTTGAGATGCGCATACCTAAGCCTCCTACGTCGTGACGAACAATCTCACCAACTCATCAAAGTTTTTCGCAGGATTTTTTTCGTATTCTTCTTGTCTGACATACAGCGCCTTATAAACAACTCGGGTTTGTCGGGCATTTACATCCTCGCACCACTTTAGAAGTCTCTCGAACTTGATCCTGTCATCGTCTTCCTCACGACCTTTTGTTTCAACAATATAAACCTGTTTATCATCCACCTTCACAAAGAAGTCTGGATAATACGTTGCGATGAAGCCCTCGCTATTTTTATATTCAATACGAAGGGCGCTTGCTTCTTTGTTTTGGAAATTCTTTGCAAAAGAGATGATATCGTCGCACTTTTCAAGGAATGCAGAGAATTCTAACTCAAAGTTACTATCGCCTATGATTTTATTGAAGACCGATTTTTGCGGGATCAGGAAAGACTTGTCATTCACGACAAACGGTCGAGCATCGCTAACCTTTATGTAGTTCTTTATCTCCGTATCACCCCTGTCCTGAACCGTTAATTCATTGATGTGCTTTTTGAAGACATCTTTGATCAACTTTATATACTCAACTTCGGATAAGTTTCGAAGAACGTTGAGATCGGCAAGCTCTACAGGCTGCTCAAACATGTGATGAGCAATGAAATCCTTCACCCTCCCAAATAGGATATCGTAGCAGCCAAACAGGCGCATTTCACGCATGATTGCTTGAGCGAAGAACCCAACGACGCTTTGATAATTCGGTTCAATATCACCACTGAGAATTGTGGTGTGATGTACCTCCTCTGCTACAACGTCCTTAAACACGATCTCACGCTTCTCTTGCTCGGAGAAAGTTTTGATTTTTACCTTCTCATTTCCGAATCCTGACACGTCTAAGTTGGCGAGATTCTTATACTCCCGTTGTATTCGTGCCGTCATTACTGGAATTTCGATATCCAGTTTCTCGATATCCTTTTTCGAATTTTCCTTATCAACCTCAATAACCATTGGGGCAATCGGTTTTTCACCACTGCCCATCAGGCGCTTTTCGAGCAACACGCCTTCACCCTTGATACTTTCGACGAAGTCCATGAACGCTGGCGTTCCGATGACGCTAACATACTCATCAATGTCATCACGTCCGAAGTACATTCGCCGCAAACCTCGACCGAGTGTTTGTTCTGGAAGGATCTTGCTATCTGAGGCATAAGGGCGCAAACCAACGATCGTGGTCACGTTCTTCACGTCCCATCCCTCCTTGAGCATCATTACGGAAACAATAGCTTTATAAGGGCTATCCCAGCTGTCGATTTCGTTCGATTGTTTGCGGAGAATTTCAAGTTCATCTGAATTTTTTCCCGACGTACTTTCAGAAATCTCACCACTTTTTTTGGTATGAATAGTCAACACGGCACCCTTGAGCTCGGGATAGGTCATCTCTAGATACTCAGCAACATCATCACAATTTTTTGTATCATCAGTCATGATGAAAAGAAGAGACTTCTTCCCAGTAGGTTCAAGTTGTTTGAATGCTTTTCTCCATTCCTCAACACCAAGATTGATGTGGTCCCTCCATTTTTCAGTAAACACAACACTCTGGCCTTCCTTAAGCTTGCTTCGGCTTACTTCATCGGGGACCACGGGTTGTTTCACCACCCTCTGGTGGATCGCCTCAACGAGGGGGTAATCTGAGATCGTTTGTACAAAAATTGCGCCCTTGCCGTTTTTTGGTGTCGCCGTGACGTCCAATTGTAAAGAAAGCCCGCTACCTTTTTGCTTCAACTTATTATCGATATCACGAATAGACTTGAGCCATGCATTCTCTTCGTGAATGTGATGCGCTTCATCGTTAATAACGATCAATTCATCAATCTCACGGACGACCATGCCCAAGTCAACGGTTCCTGCATTTGTTTTTGAAACGGACTTTTCTCCAAGGAAGTATTCAGAACTATCCTCATCATCAGCGCTATATTCCTTCACGTCATTTTCAAATACTCGATGAATATTTGTGAGGAATATGTTTCCAGTCTCAGAAACGTTCTTTAGATCATCTTGAAGATGAAGAGTGACCTGAAAATCATCCTGCCAATACTGGCCCATGTAGCCATTGTCTGGAAGTACTGGATCTTGAAAAAAGATTCGGTTCCCCTCGAAGTCATTTTTGATACGATCAAAAACAATAACGTTGGGAGCGATAACCAAAAAGTTTTTTGCGAGGCGTGAGTCCTTCTCATAGAGCCTGTGAAAGTAGGCCCAAGCGATAACCAAACTCATCACCTTGGTCTTACCAGCTCCTGTTGCCATTTTGATAACAAAACGAAGCCAATCCTCGGTAAACATCTGAGGGCTGAGGACTCCCGTGGAGTTGTACCGTATCAAATCATACTTATCCCTTACTTGGGCAACCTCGTAGAGCCACACAACGGTCTCCAAGGCCTCTCGCTGAGAGAAGTAATAACGGAAGTTGAAAGAGCTGCCGTCTTTGTTGTAAAGAATGTGATCCTCCTTAAACCACCAAGTCAAAAGTGCCTTTGACGTTTCACTGGCTCCTTCATAATTTCGATTCCGCCAAGTTTTTACCTGCTTGCGCAGCTCTGCAACGAGAGGAGGGATGAGCTTATCAAAGCCTTTTTCGCGCAAAACTTCATCGGCTGGAAACCACCTGATCTCAGGGTTCAAGATTGCGTATGGATCTTTCGGAAAATCTTTGTGTAATGCCATACGAGATTAGAGTGTAACGTCAATGACTTTTGTTGTGTCATTACCGAAAATATCAACCACCTTCACTGCTACCTTATAAGTCCCTTTTGGAAGCTCCTTTGGTGTAGATGTGAGTTCAAGATTTCGGTTCTTCTTTGTTCGGAAAGCCTGCCATTCGTTATCAAAAATATAATCCCCCGTCCAGACTTCGTCGTATTCCAGTAGGCTTTGCTCTTTGCCTTTTTCGAAAAGATTATCTCTGTTTGTTCTTGGAACTCGAATAGTTTCCTTTCGGTCTGCAAAGTCGTAATCAACCGCCCAGTAATCGATCCAATCACTCCATTTCTTTGTCAGCACTTCACGTGATATGAGATCCGTAGCCTTATCTTTCGTCACTTTTATCACCTGCCCATTTTCGATAATCACTTTTGATTTACCGCCCTTCAATTCCTCGTTAATAGAACCGTTGTCTTGATTATAAAATACAGAGAAATCTGTGAGCTCGATAGAAAGCTCCTTCATATTTCCACGACCAGTGATGATCGGCTTTATATCGATATAAGCAACGTCGTAAAAGTTCACCTGACCTCGTTCTACAGCACGTTTATCGAATACCTCACGAGGAATGATCTTGAACGAGACATCAATACCTTCTTCAGCGTATTCGCTGAAATTCATGCCCATTTCGTAATCAAAGCCCAATACATCAACTTTGGTAAGGTTCTTTTCTTTACATTCATCAATGACTTCACGGATAAACTTAGAAGATACTGGAAGGTTAATCGGGCCAACAGCAACGAGACGATCACGCTTCTTTCCCACTACATGAGCAAAGCTTTCGATAGCTTCGGCTTTATATGCAGAAAGAATAAGTGTGATGAACTCCTTCTCCTTGCGCTCTGCCTGCTTGGCCCTCTCTTCTGCACGCAAATCGCCATTAGTGGTAAGGAAATTTTCACGCTCGTATTTACCAACGTTCAAAATCTCAAAAGCTCGGAAACCAATCCCCGCCTTCTTTAGCTCTCGTTGAACGCCAATCATACTATTCCGTGAAGAATGGATACCAA
>CAYHTN010000081.1:0-4535 GCA_964359565.1 uncultured Gammaproteobacteria bacterium | reverse complement strand
TAGGATATCGCGGTAATTTTACGACCGGCAGAGGATAAAAAGGAATATCCGCAGCTTCTATCAAGGCACGTTCAGGGCCCTCAGGAGTTCCGATCCATTGGACCTCAAGCGTTGGCTCAAGGCGTCGTGCCGCTTCGACCATGGCGAGGAGTGGAGTGACCGGACCAAGGGTTCCCCCTCCGGTGCAAAGAAGAATGTGTTTCATACGCGTCGATCACGCCGTGCCGGGATACCTGCCACGATTCCCATTGCACCAAGTAAAATAGTCATAGCCGAACCACCGTATGAAATGAAGGGTAAGGTCATTCCGGTCATCGGAAGCACGCCCGACATTGACCCGATATTAACCACTGTCTGAATTGCGACCCATCCTCCCATGCCCGCAGCGAGATAGCCTAAAAATGGATCTCTCGTTTCTCGTGCAATCTTAAAACATCGCCAGATAAGCACCCCAATAGCAGCGAGAAGGAAGCACATCACGATAAACCCCATTTCTTCAGCAATAATCGCCGAGATGGAATCTGACTCGACTTCTGGCAAATAAAGAAATTTTTGACGGGATTGACCGTAACCGACCCCCCAGAATCCGCCGGATCCAATCGCGAGAATAGCTTGGTTAATATGGTAGCCGATCCCTTTGGGGTCAAGTTCCGGATGAAGGAAAACGGTAAAACGCGCCGCGCGATAGGGAGAAATTTTGATGAGCAACCAAAGCAACCCCGACCCCGCTGCCGAGAGTCCGACAAACCAGGCGATCGGGGCTCCTGATAAAAAATACAGAATCAAGGCAGTCGCCACGATAATCATCACAGAGCCGGTATCTGGCTGCATCAATAGCAGTACCATGACCGCTCCAAGCGCGCCTAGAAAAGGAACGAGGCCGGTATCTAAGCGGTGCGCTTCACCTCCTTTACGCGTAGAAAGCCAGGCGGCAATATAAATAATAAAAGCGAGCTTAGCAATCTCCGAAGGCTGGAACTGTAATCCTGCAAGGCGGAGCCAGCCACGAGCACCGTTAATCGTGATCCCCAGTCCTGGAATATAGACGGCGACCAAAAGGACGATCGTGAGAATCAAACCGATGAAGGCAAACTGCTTTAACCACTTATGATTAAAATAGGCCCCTATAAAAAAAGCGGTAACGCCTGGCAAGATCCCTTTCAATAATTGACTCTTTACGTAAAATAAACTTTCTCCGGTACGCTGAACGGCAATAGGGCCGGTTGCGGACATCAGCATAGCCAGACCAAAGACCACTAATCCGAACGTGACCCAGACGATGACCGGATCGAGAGATTGTAAACGTGCGGAGAAGGACATGACCTAGAGTTTATCAATAAGTGCCAAGACCGCGCCAATGGCGGCAGAGACCCAAGAAAGCATCCAAAAACGCATCACAATCCGCTGCTCTTTCCATCCTAGAGCTTCAAAGTGATGATGAATGGGCGTGCTCTGAAAAAGTTTTTTGCCCCGAATCTTTTTACTCGCTGTCTGCACTAAGACGGACGCACTTTCGATGACGAACGGCAAACCAATGATGAGGAGTAAAAGCGGTTGATTGGTCAGAAGTGCAACCACCGCGAGAACCGTGCCGAGAGACATGGCGCCCGTATCTCCCATAATAACATCAGCCGGATTCACGTTATACCAAAGAAAACCTAGCAATCCTCCGATGATTGCTCCACAAAGGGTAGCCAGATCGGTACGGCCTTGTGACCACGCGATGATGGCAAAAGCTCCAAATGACGCGAGCAGAGTTCCTGCCGCAAGACCATCGAGACCATCTGTCTCATTCACCGAAAAAGAGGTTGAGACCACGGTCAAAATAAAGAACGGGATATACCACCAGCCAATGATATAAGTCCCGAGAAAAGGAATATGCAATTGATCCCATTCAAGCTTTGTATAAAACCACAACGCCCCTACGACCGCTATGAGGGTATAGGAGAGCAAACGATGGCGCATACTAAGCCCCACTCCTTTGGCACCGATACGCTTCACATTCCAATAATCGTCGAGGAGCCCAATAATAGCCGCACCTCCCATGAGGGCGATCGGAAGCCACGTCTGCCGACGTGATAAAAATGTCAGAGCACAGACCGGATGGTCTTGCCCGAACACAAGACAAAGTCCTTCTAATAAAAATACAAGAAAAAGAACCGTGCCCCAAACCGCAATACCTCCCATGGTAGGGACCCCCGCTTTGGCTTGATGCAGGGCAGACATAATCGGCGCAGCTTCGGCTGCTCGAATCGACTTACCCATCTTGGCCGCTTTCAGGGCCCGAATCAAAAATGGCATCACGCTCACCGACAGGATGAACGCTAAGGCCGCAATGAGAAGTGGTCGAGCGATAAACAGGGTATCAAACATAATCAACGGTTCAGAACCGTAAGATAGAACAAAAATGCCATCCAGGGAATACAGGTCAGTCCGGAAAAAAGAAGCAAGCTCAATGCCACCTGTGGATCACGTCGATAAAAGATATAGGAACAAAAGAGATTGATCGCCGTTACAACGAGCCACCCTAACGGAAGAAACAAACTCCACTGCCATGATCGGACGTCGTCGATACCCACATAGACATTATAGTGGACGGCCAGTGTCTGGTGATGACGCCCGATCGTGAGCACCTGTTCGAGAAAATATCCCGTGCCAATCAAAACGGTTGCCGCAATGAAAAGTGAGACAACTCGAAAATGCACCTGACCCCAGGCGAGCTTGCAGGAAAGCCACCACGCATTCCATCTCACGCTCCCTATGGTATGTGGAATAACGGCTTCCGTCTACGCATCCTCGTGTGGATGTTCCACCTGCATCGATGGTGCTTCCACTTCGTCGATATTGATGACCTCTTTCACTTCTGGAATCATTTCTTTTAAAGTCTCTTCAATGCCAGAGCGAAGGGTCAACTCAGACATCGGACATCCTACACAGGCTCCCTTGAGACGCAAAGAAACGCTTCCCACTTCCGGATCAACGTCCACAAGCTCAACATTTCCTCCATGCATGGCGAGACCTTGCCGTAAGACTTGCAGTACATTTTCCACATCTGTCCGTAACTCTTCTTTCGTTTTTGGCATAGTTGAGAGAAAATTTGAAGAAATCCCCCTCATCCTACGTGACCCCTCCCCGCTTGACAAGGATCTCATCTAAACGTACACTTCTGGCCATTATCATTCTATCTAGGTTTCGTTTATTTGGATGCAGAACGCGAAGAGGACGAGGCTTTTTGTGAGGCGTACTGGAAAGTACGGTGAACAAAAAACGGAGGACTCAACAAAGTTATGCGCCAAATAAACGAAACCTCTCCGTATGGCTCATAAAAAAGCTGGTGGTTCTACCGCGTACGGCCGTGATTCCCACGGTCAACGTCTTGGCGTCAAAAAATACGCGGGCGAATATGCTCGTATCGGCAACATCCTCGTTCGTCAACGCGGCACCAAAGTGCGTGCCGGCAAAGGCGTGCTTCGTAGCAAAGATGATACCCTTCTCGCCATCGCCGAAGGGATCGTGAAGTTCACCAATAAGCGTGTCCGCCGTTTTACAGGCGCATTCAAGAACGCCAAAATCATCGAAATCGTCCCGGTCCAAAAAAGCTAGCTCAGAGAACACTCCCCACCAATTGGTGGGGAGTGTTTTGTTTCTCTCATGATTTTTTAATCATCGCTTTGACGAAACCAAGGAAGAGCGGATGGGGATGAAATGGCCGCGACAAAAATTCTGGATGAAACTGGGCTGCCATAAAAAAGGGATGATTTTTAAGCTCAATCACTTCAACCAAAGATCCATCTGGAGAAAGTCCACTCGCGACCAACCCTTTCGCCTCAAACTCTTCACGATAGCGAGGGTTATATTCGTAACGATGGCGATGGCGTTCGAGAATGACTTCTTGCCCATAGAGTTTACGAGCCACCGATCCTGCTTTAAGATGACACGGATATTCGCCCAGGCGCATCGTCCCGCCATAGTTTTGATCATGCATGCGCTCTTCCTGTTCATTCATAAGATGAATAACGGGATGCTTCGTAGTGGGATTTATTTCCGTCGTATTTGCGTCTTTTAGACCCACTACGTTACGGGCAAATTCAACGGTGGCGAGCTGAAGTCCGTAGCAGAGACCGAGATATGGAATATTATGTTCTCGCGCATAACGGATCGCGAGCATTTTTCCTTCAATACCTCGCGTACCAAAACCCCCAGGTACAAGAATCCCATCAAGACCCTTCAGCGTTTTTACGACCGTCTTCGGATGCTGTTCGAGCTCTTCAGCATTGAGCCAAACAATCTCAGGCTTCCGACTCAACGACCAAGCCGCATGCTTCACCGCTTCGAGCACCGAAAGATAGGCATCGGTAAGGGTAAAATCTCCGGTTGAAACATATTTTCCGACAATCCCAATCCGCACGACCTTGGATGATGTTTGGATGCGATGGTTCAAGTCCTTCCAAGCCGCAATATTCGCGGGCTTTGATTTCAGGTTTAGTTTTTTGACCAATCGGTCACACAATCCCTGCTCATTAAACCGTACCGGA
>CAYHTN010000080.1:0-5118 GCA_964359565.1 uncultured Gammaproteobacteria bacterium | reverse complement strand
TTTGCACGGACTTGTTTCCCCGTTTTTCAGCGTTGTTTGTTTGGGACGGCTACAAGATATTGCCCCCATTGGGTTGGATCAGTTCAACTTTCTACACGATTATCCCCTCCAAAAGCTCCTCATGCTAAAAGTGGACAAGCCTCACCCTCAGCGTGAAAATTTACCCTCGAAAATCCACCACCAAAAAGACACTTCCCCTTTTCTATCAAATGGTTATCTTCAATTACCCCGACGGGGCCGGAACAAGCCCCATGATCCGGCTTCTGGCCTCAACAAAGAGGGCAAATGTCGGGCGGTCTTTCACAAGGCGAATGATCAGTTCACGAGAGCGTTCGACAATCCGTCCGGGGATGTTGATGAGCGAAAACCGAATTGCCTTCATACGCCGGGACATCCATGATTTTCCCAGGGCCACCTGCTTCATGATGCTATTGAGATTCATAGCCAAAATCATGATCCACCACCAGGCGGCATTCTCGCCAAAGTCATCGGAGGGCAACTTGCCGCCGGCAAAATCCTCTTTCATGATCGAATGAGCTTCCTCTGATTTCCCGCAACGTTCCCGTTGCCAATGAATCAATGCCTCACCCGCCCAGTCCATGTTCGTGACCGGGGCTCGGGCGGCTTTACCGGTTTCTCCAAGGGAAGGGGGCCGACTGCGGCCTGGCGGAAGAGTAAGAATACCTACTACTCCTCTCAGAATAAAATGGCGAGGTAATTGCGGGAGGATGTTTACAGCCACTCCTCTGACAAAATTTCTCCCTGAAGACTTAACACAATTGCCTTAACAGGAACCTTTCTCTGCGAACTGGCCAGCGCCTCCTGAGCTAAGCTGGCCAGTCCCATGCAGCAGGGAACCTGCATGATCATTACAGTAAGGGTGTTTATCTTGGCATCTTCAAACCAGGATTTGATCTTTCTCACATAGATTTCCTGCCCCTGATCGAGTTTGGGACAGGCGATAGCAATCGATTTGCCTTTCAGATAATCAGGGTGGAAACTGCCTAAGGCATAACCGACACAATCCGCTGTGAGCAATACATCCGCCCCCTGATAGTACGGAGCGGTCGGTGAAATCAGATGCATTTGAATCGGCCATTGCTGCAGTTGAGATTTGATTTTGGCCGTCGGGCTTTCCTGCCGGGTGTCTTTGTCTCTAAAATCAACCATCGTCGAACCTGGGCAACCTTCAATGTTCATATTACTACCTCCTTTTTGCTTATTTGTTTTAATTCTAATTGGCTGATGAATGTTCCGTACCTTTCGGTGACGTCATTGCCACTTGTTTCATCTACTTCGTTAAATTTTGAAAACAACTCACCGACCTGTTTGACCGATAGATTCCCGTCCATCCAGGGGTAGAGTATCTCGTCCTCTTTCTTAATATGCTCAGTAAGGAGGTCACGATAGGAACTGATATGTTTAACAATTCCCTCTTCGTCCTTTCTCGTCAAGGAATCCAGGAGGTCCCTAACGTGGCCTCGGCCTTGACGGTGGTCTTCGAGCATCGTTTTCAGAATGTCCAGATTTTCGTCAAAATACTTGAAGAGGATATCCTCCTCTTTGGCGTGATGAAACTTGTCTGCATAGGATCGGATGAAATCGACGATTCCATAAAGAACCTCTCTGTTTTCTGCCGATTCTACATCCAGATATTCGAGAACTTGGGGTATCAAAGCTATACATCTCTTGATCAGGACATGCTCATCCACCAATTTTTTTATGGGGGGAGAATACCGGATCTCTTTCGACCGCGCCTTCGCCCTTCGTTCAATCTTTGGAATATGGAGCACCCGATCCGGATAGATCGCTTTGGCAATCTTTGCCATTAACTCCTGTTCTTCCTCTTCGGGGAGGTTATGGATCTCCATAATATCTTTAAAAAGGCACGATCCGACGTTGCACGGTACACAACCGATATCATATTCCTCAAGTACCTTTCCGGCTGCGGGAAATCTTGAGATCAGTTCTTTTATTGGTGTATTGAGATACTCTTCAATTTCCTCTCTCATCTTCACCACCTTTCATTGAGTCTCGTTGTGAGCCACAGGAATCAATATGGGCTGGCAACGAGTACACATAAGTACCTTCCATTTGCGGCTAAATTAATGCACTTAAACTTTTAAAGCATTGACTTAAATCAAATTCACGGGATTTTTCACATAAGATGCCCCTTTTTCAAGGTGGGGAGCTTCGTTCCAATAAGTGGAGAGAATGGGAGGTGAGAACATGCCGACCCAAGGTGGGGGAAAATATCCAACGAATCTTGTATGCGCCCTTTACATGACCAAGGGATGCCCCTGGAACAGAAAAGGGGGTCGGGTTGGGCTGTTAGCCCTTACCCGACCCATAATTTAGACAGATTAATCAGCAGCCTTCTTCAAAGTAAAGAGGTGATACACGGTAAGCAATACGCCGCTCAGGAAGATGACCCCGAAAAAGAGCACGACCTTAAACCAGAACATCATCGAGATATGGGCGGTGCTGTAACCGATATCCAGTATCCTCTCCAGGTAGGTCTGAAGAACGCCCGCGACGCCAAAGACAACTCCCATGAAAATCATCGCCGTGACCATGACCCATAATCCCCACACGCCGAGCCGGTCGTTAAATTTTTTGATACCCTTCAATTGCGGTATAGCAAAATAGAAGACTGTGAGATTCAACAGCGCGTAGGCCCCGAAGAAGGCCAGGTGGCCGTGGGAAACGGTAACCTGGCTGCCGTGGGTGTAGTAATTGATAGAGGGGAGGGTATGGATGAAACCAAAGACGCCGGCCCCGAGAAAATGGAATACGGCCATTACCATGATATAGGTCCAGAGCAGGGGGTTCACAATGGGATTCTTCCTATCCCTTATGTGCATCCAGGTGTCCAAAACCATTAAGAGAATGGGAAGGGGCTCCATGGCGCTGAAGATTCCCCCCCACCAGAGCCAGTAATCGGGGGAGCCGATCCAGTAGTAATGGTGACCGGTGCCCACGAGGCCGGTAAAGAGGACGAGACCCGTTTCCACATAAAGCCATTTTTCCACGACCTTACGCTCCACACCCGTCACCTCTAAAATGATGAAGGCGGTGATGGCGGCCGCAATCAGCTCCCAGGCGCCCTCCACCCAGAGATGGATGACCCACCACCAGTAGTAGTAGTCCACGTTCAGGTTTTTGTAGAAGGGCATGCCGAAGAGGTAAACGACGGACAGGAAGGTCACCCCGGCCAGCAGCATCCACTGGATGAGCGATCTTTCCTTCGCCTGGAAGATAGTCATCCCCACGTTGAAGACAAACAGCAAAGCGGCGACAACGATGAGTAAATCAAGGGGGACCGGGATTTCCAGAAGCGGTTTCCCCTGCGTCCAGCCGAAAAGGAAACCGACGACAGCGGTCACCGCTGTGCCGGCAAAGATGAAAAGTTGCAGGTAGGCAATTTTAACACTGAATAGTTCCCGCTTGCACTCCAGAGGAAGGATGAAATAAGTGCCTCCCATAAAACCAAGCAGCATCCAGGCCACCAGGGTGTTCGTATGAATGGCCCTTGCCGTAGCAAAAGAAAAGACATCTACCAGTCCCTGGGGAAGGGTAAAGGCATAATTTACTGCGAGCCACAAACCCATTGTCACCTGGAGGCAGAACAAAATAAGGGCCAAACCCAGATACCACTGGGCCACTTTCTGACTTTCGTAGCGTATCATTTCTGCACCTCCTTTCCTACCTTAAGGCTTAAAACAAAGTCGGCAATGAGGGATGCCGTTTCCGGAGAGACGTTCTGGGGAGGCATGCCGATATCTTTTTTTACCGATTGAGGATTAAGGATAAATTTAACAAGCGTCTCCTGATCGTAACTGATCCGCCTGGCGATATCATTGAAGTCGCCGGCGAGCCTGCGCCCCAGCTTGTCAAAACTGTGGCAGCCGCCACAGGCGCCCATGACGATGTCAACCTTGTTCAGTTTCTGGGGGCTGGCCTCCCGCAGCCGGAAGGCCTGGACAAATTTTTCATCCTGGGGGGGCCACTTGCGGTTTTCGATGGTGCCCACCCAGCGGAGAAAGGCCACCAGATTTACCGCCTCTTCTTTCGTAACTCCCAGATTCGGCATCTTGCGGAAGGAATTTTTGAATACCACCTCCGGGTTCATCACGATGGAGATGATGTTGTTTTCACCCAGCCTGAAGTAGGCCTTCGTCATGTCCGGCGCGTAATACCCGCCGAAACCAAGGATGGTGTGGCAATTGTTGCAGTTGTACTTGTGCCAGACCTTTTTCCCCGCCACCACCTGTTCGTTTATCTGGTCGGTCTTCACGAACTTTGGTTCCTGTTGGTGGAAATCATAGGTCAGCCACAGAAAGACAATGGCCGACGACAATGTTCCCAGCCAGAAAATGGTTTTTGCCGTTTTACTTGCCATCGTTTTTTCCTCATTTCGTTATTAGGTTTTTCTCTAAAACCAAAGGTTTGACCTTTGATCTTCCCGACAGAAGGGGATTGCCGATTATTCCCTCCTGATAATCTTCCCCTGCAGGCTGACTACTACGTGACTCATGGGGATATTGGCTTTTGCCGCCTCCATCCCTCTGCTGACGATCACCGGCAGTCCCTGGCAACAGGGGACTTCCATTGTCGCCACGGTAACGCTTTTAATTAAGCTTTCGTATAGACATACCCCACCTCCTTTTTTTATAACCCGTATTCCTATTGATTCTTCGCCAGAAGCTCCCCGGCCAGTTTCCGGCCGCTTGGTGTGAGAAATGACTTCTCGATAATGGCGGCCAGCTTTTCCTCAGTAACGGGATCTTCTTTTTCCTCCAGGTTCACGATGAGGTCCGCGTCATAGAGTATCTTGAAATTGACCGTTTCCTCGGCGCGGGGATGATGGTGGTGACCGATGATATCGCAGACCTCGTCGATGATATTCCTGCTTGCAGCAAGTTTTGCCAGAATCTCCCTGGCGATGGGTGGACCTTCTTCTTCCTGATACCTTGCTTCGGTGCTGCCATACTTGCGTTCCGCCTCGTGAATGCCGATATCGTGGAGATAGGCGGCGCAGATGACGACTACCATGTCCCCCCTTTCTTCTTTGGCAATCTGTTCTGCTAACCTGGCCACCTTGGTGGCGTGACCGAT
>CAYHTN010000079.1:0-5380 GCA_964359565.1 uncultured Gammaproteobacteria bacterium | reverse complement strand
CCCGTTCAAAATCCAAACCGTCTAAATCTATTCCTAACTCCGTATGAGGCTTGGGAGGGAAGGAAAGCGTTGGAATCGTTCCAAATTGAGCCACCTCCTTATTTTCATGATCATCGGCTCCATCTGGTGCAGCGGGATGGGTACGATTAGGAACTTGCATGAGCAAGTCTTGCCAAGCAGGCAAAACCGCTTCAAGAAGTGCTTCGGCATCAGCAACGTGCTGCTTCAGAGCCTTGCCACGTTCGATCAGTCCTGGACGCTCTTCTGCGCTCGCAGATTTCATTCGCTCAGCCACTTCGTTCCGTTCACGACGAGCTTCTTCGACCTGCTTCAGGGCTACTAAGCGACGGTCATCGAGAGCGACGAGTTCATCAATATCAACCGTAACCCGCCGACGACGAGCATTTTCTTTGACTTCTGCGACGTGATCGCGGATGTAACGCATGTCGAGCATAGAAGAAGAGAGAGATTAGAGAGGAAATCCATCCTCGGATTCAGGAATTTCTACGATCAGAGGAGAAGGACGTAGCTTTGAGGTTTTGTACCAGTCTGCCTGATACGGCTTTGCTCGTCGAATTTCAATTGAATGACCGCGGCGATCCAACTCCGCTTGGAGTTTATCGGTAAACGCTTGCTGGTCATACCCAAGCAAAATAACCTGTGGGTGAATCTCATCGATCACTTGGTATTTATCATCGATATAGCCAAGACGCGCTTGGGTGACGGCTGGGTGCGCCTGAACTGATTTTAAACGATCCTCCTCATTAATGGCTGGAAGCTGCCCTTTTACATGAATGACGGTGACATCACGCGCGATTACGACCCAAACTTCCTCTCCAGCATCTAGGGCTTGTCGTAAAAACGCATCATGTCCGGCATGAAGACCATCAAAAGTACCAAAGCAGAGGACGCGGATCATGGCTATTCCAACGATTCTGCCGAGGACTCTCCAAGAATCGGACGAAGGGTTGGGAAAAGGATCACTTCTTTTAAGGTAGGAGAATCTGTTAAAAAGGCAACAAGACGATCGATACCGATACCAACGCCACTCGTAGGAGGCATGCCGTGTTCGAGAGCGGAGATAAACTCTCCATCCATCCACTGGGCCTCATCGCTGCCTTCATCACGCAACTTCTGCTGCTCTTCAAAGCGTTCGAGTTGATCGATTGGATCGTTGAGCTCGTAGTAATAAGCGTTGATAATTTCTGCACCATGGATCACGAGCTGCACCGAGCAACTCTTACTCGGATCATAGGAAGTTCGCTTCGCGAGTGGCTTGAGTTCTGCCGGGTAATCCAAAACCCAAACTGGAGCAGTCATCTGTGCTCGTGCTGTTTTCTTATAGAGCCCATCAAAACACTCACCGAGGCCAATCGCTTCCGTGAAATCGATCGATAGCCCCTTCGCCCGGCTCGCCTGGATCACCTGCTCACGATCCGTAAGCGTGTCAATATCAATCCCGCACGCGTCTAAAATCGCCTCACGGAAGGTCAGTCGCTTCCACGGACCAGAAAAATCGATTGTTCCACCTTGATAAGGGACCTCCATCATCCCCAAGGATTCACGGACGAGGGTTGCCAATAGCTCTTCCAGAAAAGAAATAAACCGTTCTTTTTCGGCGTACGCCCAATAAAGTTCAAACATGGTGAACTCCGGATTATGAGCATAATCGATCCCTTCATTCCGGAAGCTCTTTCCAATTTCGTAGACTTTTTCGAACCCACCCACAATAAGACGCTTGAGATAGAGTTCTGGCGCGATCCGAAGATAAAGATCTGTCCCCAAGGCATTGTGATGGGTCGTGAATGGACGAGCGTTCGCGCCTCCAGGAATGGCCTGAAGGACTGGCGTTTCTACCTCTAAGAATCCTCGTTCATCAAGAAAACGACGGAGCGAAGAGACAAGCTTGGAACGAACCAGAAAACGTTTCTTTACTTCTGGATTACTTAGAAGATCCAATTCACGATGGCGAAAGCGTTGCTCGATATCTTTTAGGCCATGCCATTTTTCAGGAAGCGGTAAAAGTGCCTTCGCAAGAATGCGCCAAGACTTAACTCTCAATGAACGCTCCCCTCTCTTCGTTAAAATCAGGCTCCCCGTCGCTTCTATAAAATCTCCTGGATCGATCAGATCACGGAAAGAAGTAAATTGTGTTCCCGCTAATTCGTCTTCTTTGAACACGAGCTGAATCTTCCCGGATTCATCCACGAGATCAGAAAACATCATGGCTCCATGGACACGGACGGTCAGAAGACGGCCGGCGAGAATAAGTTCGTGACCTTCGGTCTTGCCCTCTTCAAACAGGCGGTGGGCGTCGGCACACATGGCCGTACGACCGACCTGACTGGGGTAGGGATCCATGCCGGCGGCGCGAAGCGAAGTAAGCTTCTGCCGGCGAATGAGTGCTTCTTCAGTCATAGAGAAAAAAACTAACTAACGGCCAAAATATGGTACGCGCTCGTACCTGCAGGCGTCTCGACATCAATCATATCATTCACCTTGGCGCCAAGAAGCGCACTCCCGATGGGTGATTCATTGGAAATCTTCCCCGCCAACGGGTCTGCTTCGTTGGAACCGACGATCATAAAGGTCTTTTCTTTACCGTTCACGGAAACTTTTACGGTCGAACCGACGCTCACAACCCCTTTTACGCCAACCTGCTCTTCGATAACAGCGGCATCTTTAATGATGTTTTCTAATTCCATGATACGACCTTCGATGAGAGCCATCGCTTCTTTTGCTTCATGGTATTCGGCGTTCTCGGAGAGGTCTCCCAATGCCTTGGCAGCCTCAATACGGGCGGCGCCTTCGCGACGTTTTACGTGTTTAAGCTCATGGAGTTCTTGTTCTAATCGCGTCAGACCGTCGGCACTCACATAGTGAACCATAGAAATAGAGAAAAGATAGATCTTCGAAAAGAAGCAAAAGCGCGCGAGGGATGGGGATCTCGCACGCACGTTCTCACTAAAGTGAGGATACCCTTCAGGAAAGACGGCTGTCAATGGAGCCTAAAACGTCCCTCCCCGCTCTTGCCTTAAGCGCCACCAGGCTTTAAGGACGCGTTTAGCGACGGGTACAGCAAAACTTGAACCTTCCCCTCCCTCCTCGATCAGAACGGTCACGACGATTTCTGGACGATCGTAAGGCGCAAACGAAGTAAACCAAGCATGCGTGTTTTTTTCTTGTGAGCTTTGAGCGGTCCCAGTTTTCCCTGCCGCCGGAACAGGCAAGTCTGCAAGCGCCCGGCTTGAGCCTTCCGTCACACCATCACGCATCCCAGCCCGAACGGTTTCGAAATGTTTTGAGTCCGCCTTAATCGATTGATGAACCTTCGAGGGACCCTGGACCAAATGCGGCTGAGACCAAGTCCCCTTGTTCGCAATCGCCGCCGTATAAGAATTGACTTGGAGTGGCGTCACGAGCAGATCCCCCTGACCAATAGAGAGATTGTAGGTATCGCCAATATACCAATGACCCCCTCGACTTTCGCGCCATGTCTTGGTGGGAACAAACCCGGCTCCTTCTCCCGAAAGATCGATCCCTGTTTTCGCATTCAATCCGAATTGTTTGAGCCATGATCCTAAGCGATCAACGCCGAGACCACGAAAATCACCATACCCTCCTCCGATGTAGTAGTAGAACGTATTCACAGACCAGGCAATTGCCTTCCGAACATTTGTGACCCCATGACCACCCGCTTTCCAATCTGGAAAAAACCACTGACCGACACGGATCCCTCCTGAAGAGGCAACACTCGTGTCCGTGTTAATGACTCCTTCGGCCAAGGCAGCGAGTGAATAGACAATTTTTATGGTTGAACCCGAAGGATAGGCCCCGGCAATGGCACGTGGAAACAAAGGCCTCTCTGGATTCTTCACAAGTGCTTGATAGACCGTTGAAGACACGCTACCGGCAAAATCATTGTTATTGAATGAAGGCCAGGAGACGAGCGCAAGAACCGCTCCGTCGCGTGGATCTGTCACGACCACCGAACCACGGGCGGCCTTTGCTCGTTCGATTTGTTGTTTAAGGGCATCCTCCGCTTCTTTTTGCAGAGCGATATCGAGGGTGAGGGTGAGATCTTGTCCGTCTAGCGGGATCTGTTCTCCGGCAAACCCCTTAATACGTCCACGGGCATCGACCTCGTTCAGACGGCTGCCAGGCTTGCCACGAAGAGCAGTTTCGTAGGAACGCTCTAGGCCCGTCTTTCCAATTTCATCAGCCCGACGATAGCCATTTGTTTTATGAGCCTCATACTCTTGTGGAGAAAGCTTCCCGACATAGCCCAAGACATGAGACAAGCTTGTGATTTGATCGGACCACGGGTAATGACGCATCGGGTGTGCTTCCAGGTGGAACCCAGGAAGATGTGGGAGAGCGACCGCATACTTGATCGCCTGAGCATAAGGAACCGCATCACTTAACACGGTGACGTCATCTGGATGTGTACTCGTGGCGGTGACCAAAGCATTCACATCGACATAGGACTTCCCCAATAAGCGGGACGCTTCTCCCACGATCGTTTCCCGCTCGCTCGGATTCAGAGGCACATCTCGCGGTAACACGGTGGCTTGAAAACGGGGGGCATTCTCGGCGAGAATCGCTCCGTGTCGATCGCGAATAATGCCACGAAGAGGCCAAAGTGGAATTTGACGCAGTCGATTTGAGTCGGCTAAAGAAAGATACTTGTCCCCTTCTCGAACTTGCATCCAGGCAGCACGACCGATCAAAAAAGAGCAGCTCAGGAGTAATATACAGAGTGCGGCGATAAATCGTTTTTTCTGAAACGCAGAGCCCACAAAAAGCGGCCGATGATGAATAGACGAAACATCGGATTCAAACATCACCTCATGACGGATTTCCTCCTCAGTGATGGTATCAATCCGAAGCGAGCGCTCGTCGATCGGTTGAAAAAAAGGGGCACGAGACATAACGATATGGGCCAAACTGACAGATTCTAGTTAAGCAAACCATTTGGGTTGTGCATAGCGTGCTGGCCCACGCCTGGCCCAATAGGACACAATGAGATACCAAAGCAAAATCCAAATGGCATCCAAGACGAGCTGAAAAATAACTCCCTTCCACCCATACGTCAGACCAAGTGGCGCAGGCCACAAAGCGATCGACTCATGGGAAAGCCAAAGGATAAGCCAGCCCGCAAGTCGGCCAACGGCAAGGAGCGAGAAGGCAGAGTAAAACGATCGATTGGTGAGCACGTGGGTGACAAGAAGCTGGAGGACAAGGACATACACGCAGATAAAGATCGTAAACCAAGGCCAGGACCCTAATCGAAATGCGTCCAAACTCAGGGCCCCAAGTACGGCGATGATCCACGACGCCTGACGTTTCTGTAAGAGCGTCAGCACGACGACGGTTGCAA
>CAYHTN010000078.1:0-5542 GCA_964359565.1 uncultured Gammaproteobacteria bacterium | reverse complement strand
GATGGCAGTATCAATGGCACGGTGAATGCAGCTACGGTTCCTGCAGCGAATACCGCTCAGAAGTTTGTAACGGTCACCTTGAACCCAGATACGACCGCCGTGAAACACGGTGCCCGTGTCATCGCTCAGGTCCGTGCGCAAAATAACATTGATGGCGTCAATAACGTTGAAGTGTTCGTCAATAACGAAATGAAGCGCTTTTGTGCCGTCGGCAATGTCACAACGGCCACCACCTGTGACGTCGAAATCGACACATCAGCGTACCCAGCCGGAACAAGCGTGAGCGTTTACGCCCGCATGCGTGACGGTGGCTACCAATTGAATTGGAGCAACACCCGCGCCCTCTGGATCGGCGATGCGCGTGCTCCAAGCACTCCTGACCTGTCTCAAAACAAAATGAGCGTCTGGACCTGGATGGCTCCGATCACCGCCGAACTCGGTGCTGGTCAAAAGTTAAACTACAGTGTCGGTGCTTGGTCTGCCGACAATGTACAACGTATCGAAATGGTTGTTGACGGTATCATCCGCAAAACCTGTTCCTACGGCAACACAAGCGGGAACAAAGAATGTGCTCTCACTCTTGCTGACGCGGATTTCGCCGATCGTCATATCGCCGTCTTTAACGCTCGTGTCATCGATCACGCCGGAAACAAAGGCTGGTCTGATGTCCGTAGCGTCAAGATCGTGCGTGAATGGCTTGCCATGGGAATGTCTCTTCCTTCTACCCTCACGATCGAACATGATCGTACGGAAGGCTACGTCGCCGGAGACCGCGTAAGCTTCGTTGCTCGCGCCTGGTCTGCCTCGACGGTTGAACGGATCGAGATCTACGCCAACGGACAAGTCGCCATGACCTGCCCAGGTGATGTCTGCCGCTGGACCAGTCCAACCCTCACTTCGAGTCAGCTTGAGTACCAAGCACGCGCCATCGACACCGTCGGTCGCTCGACTTGGACCGGCGTGATGGGCGTCAGTCAAAAATAAAATAAACAACAAAAACACCCCGTCGCATCAAGCCTTGGGGTGTTTTTAATTTTTGGGGACGTACACTCTCGCTGGAGCGGTGACCGCTCCTGAGAGTTCCCAGGGAGCAGAGAAGGTAAGTTCTTTTGAGAGGACGTAGTACTTCTCGATCATGCTTCGCTCCCAGCGATAGGCTTCGTCTAGCACAATAACGCTATAAACATGACGTGCAAGTAAACCTTCAAATTCTTGCCTCAAGGATTCTCGCATCACGTCATCACTTCCTCGCACAATATCCGCAATCGCCATGAGATGCGCGTTGATGGGAGTCGCGGTATTCCCATCCCAAAAACCATGACTCTGTATCAAAATGGGCCCCGGATATTTTTTTAGTTCCTCTCGAAATTCTCCTTGTACATACCGCATCGCCTGAGTCGGAATAAAACGAAACGGGTTATAAAACAGATGAGACCATTGGATACTTAACAAAATCCAAGCAGCGACTTCTAACAAAGGAAGGTCGCGTTTCTGGGCGTATTCTTGAAGGGCAGAGACGCCAAGGACGGTTACTAACGATAAAACAGCGTACGTCGGTAAAAGGACATTTTCATATCCACCCGTATGGAGACGTCCGAGCCATCCCATCGCGATTCCGCCAATCACAATCGCGATGTAAAATCCCCAGGCGTGCGTTTGGCTATAACGACGGAGATAGCAAAATATCAAGACAAAAAAACAGAGGATGCTGACCGGAAAGAGGATGTCCGTGGTCCAAAAATAGGTGATCATGGCCACCTCCCAAAGATGCTGAGCGGGGATCGTGACGGCGTAATACCAAAACCAGCCTCCTGACTGATACTGAAGCAGGAGAAGAGCTACCCCGCCTACAAGTCCGGTCGTCAAACAAAACGTCAGTGCATCTTTCATCCGTCGACTGAGTGCTAAAGAGATCACGAGAGGAAGGTAAAAGCTCCACACGAGCTGCTTTGTAAAAATTGCGAGAACAGCAAGGATGCCTACCAGAATCATCCCTTTGGTTGTTTTGGTAGTCCGCAGCACAAACACCGAGGCGACGACAAAAAAGAGCATCAAACTATCGACTCGACCAAGATCCATCCAATAGCCGGAAAGCGGATAGGTCGCGAGAAAAAGCCCTGGCGCGAGGAGCGAAAACCAAGCTTTGCGTGTTTCCCGATAGGCAAGTGCAAAGAGAAAAGCGCAGGTACCTCCTGTGGCAAACAAAGAGATCAAACGCAATGGAAAGAATCCGATGCCAAACAATTTTGTGAGTGCTGTTGCCACATAAAAATAGAGCGGCGGATAAATAAACGGCGTGAATGTGAGCGAAGGCCGTTGATACAACTCCTGACCCGACAAAATCCAACGCATATGATCGACCATCGCCCCTTCCATCCACTCAAGCTCAAACGGATAGCGCAGGCGGATCAAGGCCGGAACAAAATAGAGAAAGAAAAACAGGACCGCGACACCTATAGAAACAGCAGATAGCACTGTCGTAATTCGTCGGAATGCTCTACGCCAAGCAAGAGTGAGAGACAACACAAACAAGCACGGGTTAAGAAGAAGACCTATCGACCATCACTCCCAAATCTTGATCCAAAAGATCAATCGAAATGACTTCTGCAAGCAAAAAAAGCCGCTCTTCGATATCTTCAAGTTTCGCCAACTGCTCATCTCGTTCGCGCGATTCTAGCAGACGTTCTACCTGTCCACGAAAAACATGGAGTCGTTTTTGAATCGCTTCTAATTCCCCTTGCGCTTCTCGAACAAACGGCTTCAGCGCATCTTGCTCTTCAAGCCACAGTTCAATCCGAATTTCTAATTGTAATAATTGAATTTCGACCCGTTCTTCTTCGTCCAGCGCATATTCTGCTTCTCCCGTACGGAGCGCTTCTTCAAGCGTCATCGCACTGGTATTGCGACGGACACGAGAAATGAGAAAGAGCGTCGCCGGACGAAGAGATTCTTCTAACTTTCGCCATTCGCGTGCTGCCCCTGGAATTGTTTTGGTATAGAGATCAACCGCTCGACGTGGAACCCACGTATGAACCCCAAGTGACAGAATTTGCTTCTGCAAGCCGACCGGATCCATTGGCTGTTCCTCAAGCACCATCTGTTCAAGCGCTTCATACTCGCCTCGCTCTTCACGAGGGAGGTACTCAATCACACTCTCCACAAAATCAGCGATCACCTCAGGATCACGCACGGATAAATAACGCATACGAGAATGAGGCTATTGTAGCACAGGCGATCGAGCTCTACTGATTGTTTGTATCTCGTTGTTGAAGATAGCTCAATCCTTCTTCGACAGAAGAAAGGCTATCTATAAGTTGATAGCGCTGAAGACGTTCAATTTCGGTATCAATAAATTCGTGTCCGATCATCTTGACCTCTCCCTGATAAAACGTGACCTCCTTCCACCAGGGAATTGCGCCCGAATGAGACAGATACAATTCCATAGCAACTTCTTGAACCTGAAGCTGCTTCAGAACCGTCAAAAATACACGCGTCTCGTGATGCGCTAAAGAAGAAATAATAATTCTCTTCCAGCCTTGTAGATGTGCATATTCCACTAATTTAATAGACTCTGTATACGTATTGAGCGTTTCCAAATAAGGAATGGCGACAATCTTTTCCCCAGGAATTCCTCTCTCTTGCAATGCTTCTGACCACTCCGCGAAACCTTTATATCCTTGGCCAGTACCGCCACACAAGGCAATTTTTGAAACTCGATGCTGAAACGCTACCGCATGCGCTATTTGATGCTCTTTTAAAACACCGTCTGGTTGCGCAAATAAATAGATGGCATTTACCTGATCCGGGGGAGTATCCGTAAGGACCATAAGGTAAAGCTTTGAGAGCTGATGGAGATCTACTTCCATAGATAGAAATGAGATTAAGACGTATCTTCTAAAATGTAAACGTATCATTTCCCTGATAAAAAAGAGCGCCGCTATCCATGTCACTTGGAAGAGGCGTGTGAAGAGGCTACCTTTTGTGAATAGAGAAGGAAACGACGAAGACGCTAGCCCGCACGCTCTCCCAGTTTAGCAATGTAGAGCCAGGTGTACGCGAGGCTACGATCACGAGGACCGGTCGTCCGTTCGGCATACACACGGGCCTTGGCGACATCCCCCTTGCGAGCGTAGCCGATTGCGAGCGCGCCATCCATATCTTCCAGCTCGAGTCCTCGCTCTGAAGCGATCTTGAGGCCTTCGTCCAGACCTCCCTCCTCAATAGCCATTCGAACGAAGTTCACGAGCAGGATGTCAGGGGCGTTGATTTCAACCATCCTACGGAGATTCTGCAAGCGATGGTCGAGCTTGCCCGAAGGGCTTTCGTACCTCTTAAAGTCAGCGATCTCCTGAAACGCGGCGATGACGATATTGATGTTCGTGCCGTCGTAGCCCATCTCCCGTTCGATGTCCGCCAGGGTGCGAGCGACAGCCGCCGCATCCTCCGGGAGACCCGAAGCACGTGCGATGTTCGCCAGCGCCGAAAGATGGGAGACCTTCGATTCGAGATCGTCAGCGAGGGAACGGGCCGTGACCCAGTCACTTCGGACACAGGCGTGCAGGACACGAAACCCCGTCCTCAGATCCCGAGCCGATGCCGGCAGAAATACGTCCTCTTCCGTGGACTCACGGGGGACATATTCATCGACCGACCTGATCCCCGCGTCGATGTCCACGTCCTGCATCGTGACGAGGCAGAGGCGAAGCCAGGCGAGCGCCCTCTGACGGGGCACGATCTGTGAAATCAGCAGGCGTA
This sequence comes from uncultured Gammaproteobacteria bacterium, assembly GCA_964359565.1. Lineage (GTDB taxonomy): Bacteria > Patescibacteriota > Patescibacteriia > 2-12-FULL-60-25 > 2-12-FULL-60-25 > JAGOTP01. The sequence goes on along the minus strand of CAYHTN010000078.1, from coordinate 787 downwards.
CCATCGACGCATCGCGATGGATCAGTGCCTTCATCATGTCTTCGAAGACGAAATCGCGCTCGTCGTCTTCGCAGGTCCGAGCGCTGATCAGGGCCTCGAGCATGTCAGGGTCGGTTGGAAAGTTCAGCATCGGAACGAATCCTAGTTAGGTGTTTGAGCCACTTGAGGGAACTCTGCCCCCCTTCAAAACGACAATATTATTATCAACTTGAAGGGAAGTCTCTATTTTAGAGCCTACTTTTAAGTACATTTGAAGTTACCGAAGAGCAAATATGACATGGCATATCACCATAAACCCTAACTCATGTCAACTATCGATATACAAAATGGCATCTCAGTCGGCACACCTCAAAGAATTAGGATTATTGACAACCCAGCTGAAAAACGATACCCTCTCGCCGACTGCTGGAAGCGTATTTTCAGAAATCGTACTCCTTGTTCGTGAACAGATCTGAGTTTGTACGACGGCCGCGACCCTTATTGTCGCCTGCTTTGCTCGGAACCATTCATCTCTGGAAGAAGGGGGCGCTCCCTGAACGTGAAGCAGATCTGTTTGTATGGCAACTGTAGTACAAAACCCCATGTCGGAACTCGCAGCCTTGCTTGCCGACGAAAAGTACACCTCATTTCCGAAAGTCGGAGAGGTCGTCAAAGGAAACGTCATCGCTGTTGGTCGCAACGAAGTGCGTTGTGACTTAGGCGGTCTCGTGGTTGGTTTGATCCGTGGTCCTGAGCTCGACAAGAATCTCGATCTTCGTGTCGGCGATGAAGTTGAAGCAACGGTCAT
>CAYHTN010000077.1:0-5598 GCA_964359565.1 uncultured Gammaproteobacteria bacterium | reverse complement strand
GGCTCATTCTCCACTTGCCAGGCGACGATCTCAGGACTGGCGCGTACATGCATGACGAGGGCCTTCAGATAAATCCGTAGAGCCTTTTCACGCTCGATCCGAGACAAATGATTCGCCCAAACAGGATGAGAACACTCCGGCCAACGAGGCGTTTTAAACCCAATCGCAAGCGTCACGGGAATCTCATGTGCCGCCAAAAGATCGAGATGACGATCAAGATCGCGCCAATCAAACTGACCCGGCTCTGGTTCAAGCGAGCTCCATTCGGTTGAAAAACGCACATGCTGCACCTTGAGTTCGGTAATCGCTGCCTCTAACCCCGCTTCGGAAGAAATACCTAAATAACGTGCATAGGGTGGACTCCAGCTCATACCGTATTGAATCTCAGAGGAAGATTGATCGGTCCGCATGGGGAAGCCGGCCCAGAAAAATAGGATGAACACCAAAAGTGCAGTGCCAAAACCTAGAAAAAGAGTGAGGTAAAACGGACGAAGCAACGGTCGAAGATGCTTTTTCATATCAAGATTGAGTCAGAAACCAGAGACCAGTCGCGACGGCGAGAATACCAATCCCCTTTTGAAGGAGAGTCTTGGAAGATGTTTCTTCATTTAAAATCTTGCGAAGATGCGAACCTCCAATCCAGGCCAATAGGACCAAAATGCCATACTGAACCGCTTGAAGCGCGTTTACGATCGCCGCGCTTCCCTGAATCATGGCGAGATGCACACAGATGAATCCTGCGCCTCCAAGCAGCTGACCGATAATCGCAGAAGCCTTCGTGCCAAGAGAAAACTGCTTTTTTGTTTTCTTTTTTGCCGGAAAAAAGACGTTTCGAATTTCTGTACGGGTAGCCGTATCTGCAATGAGAGCAATCAAGAGGGCGGTCACAAATCCACACAAGCGCGACAAGATCAGCACGCCAACAAACGGCGCATGATCAAAGGCAAATTTTCCATTGAGAGACGCACTCGCGAACAGAAAAGCGGCCAGAGCGGAAAACCCGATCACCTTCCAACTCACGGATGAACGTTTATGGGAACCTCTGGTAAACAAAATGGTGGAAAGAACAAGGAAGAGAAAACCGATCAGCTCTCGAGAAGATAACACCCCTCCTAAAAATAGCGATTCCCCCAAGAGGGTAAAAAGCGGAACAAGAGCGCCCACGATCGGGACGACCCGAGACGCTTCTTCACGTCGCATCGCTTCGAAGAAGGCCCAGAGCGCGAACACAAAACAGCCACCAAATGCGAGGACGTAGGGAAAGAGCGATCGATCTGGCCAGGCTGATACCCAAGGACTTGCGACAATCACGATCGTTGAGAGACCTCCCATCAAGACAGCGTAAGTGGCACTCCGTTTAAATGCTTGCGACAGGAGCATTTTATCAACCAAAAAGGCTGCCGCATTCGCAATATGGCCTCCAATCGCGAGCAAGAGCCAGGTCATCATACCGCTACAACTTCACCAACCCGAGGAACCAGCGCCTCAATCCCCAGTCGCTCATGAAGCGTCTTTGCGAGAAAGACGCTCGACTCTTCTTCTCCATGGGTACAGTAGATCTTTTTCGGACGACGCTTGGCGTCGCCTACCCAACGAATTAACTTTTCTTTATCGGCGTGAGCACTGTAGGCACCAATCGTGGTCACGAGCGCCTGAACCGCAATTCGTTCACTCAAGACGTCCACGACCCGCTGACCATCGGCCAATCGACGACCAAGGGTTCCTTGAGCCTGATACCCGACGACAAGAACGGTGGTGCGATGATCACCAAGATAACGAACGAGATGGTGCAAGATGCGACCACCATTCATCATACCCGAACCAGAGATAATGATCTTTGGATAAGGAGCTTGGTTAATCTCTTTTGACTGATCACGGGTACGACACACATGGAGACCCGGAAAATCAAAAAGATCGTCTCCTGTCGAAACATCACGGAGCGCCTCTTCATCGTAATATTGAGGGAAATCACGCATGACCTCTGTTGCCCCAATTGCCATGGGACTATCGAGATAAACATTGATTTGAGGAACATCATGATGTTCGACCAAATGGTTCATTTCATACAGGAGTTGTTGGGTCCGTTCAATCGCGAACGCAGGGATAATGAGGACCCCCTTCTGCTTGATTGTTCGAAGCATATGCTCACGCAATTTTACCGTACGGGCAGACTCATCTTCATGCATCTTATTGCCGTAGGTTGATTCCATCACAAGCGCATCAACTTCTCCAAGTTGAGCGGTATCACGCAAAATCGGCACGTGATCATTGCCAAGATCTCCAGAAAAAGCGATACGTGCTCCGCCCTTCTCTTCGATTTCGATGAAGGCACTGCCAAAAATATGTCCTGCTTCACGAAAACGGACGGATACGTCGCCAAGATCAAGCGGTCGATTATATTCGACTGAACGAAAGCGACGCATAATATCGATGATATCCTTTTCTTCGTAAAGCATCGGACGCGCCTCACGTCGAAAACCTTCTTGCATGATATGAAAGGCGTCTTCCAGTACAAGCTTCGCGAGTGGGCCGGTCGGCGGGGTGAGATAGACCTTGCCTTTAAATCCTCCCCCGGAAAGCTTCGGAAGACGCCCGGTATGGTCTAAGTGCGCATGCGTGATTAAGACCGCATCAATGGTACGAGGGTCAAACGGAAAGGTTTTAAAATTACGCGCTTCGCAAAACGCTCCGCCTTGAAACATGCCACAGTCGACGAGAATACGCGTCTTGGCCGTCTCCACGAGGTAACACGAACCCGTGACTTCGCGCGTCGCACCAAAGAACGTAATGTGCATGGACGAATTGTAACATATCGCTCTCCTCTCTACCTCTTACACTTCCGCTTTCACCGTTTCTGGTCCGAGAAGCCCCTCCAATTCTTTCGCGATCAATTCGTTAAAGGAGATACGATACGACGATAAAATCTTTTGCTTGCCGGATGGATGGTCAATCGTGAAATAGACTCGGTATTGGCCTGGGTATTTATCGAGCACCGCTCGAAGCTTAAGAAGCATTGATTCAGGTAATTGGGCGCGGAGCCAAAGATTTACGGCTTGCATCCGGGTTGTATCAACCACGACCTCTTCTGCTTTTTCTTCCGTATCATTTGGTTGAGTGACGTATTTGGCAATTTCGTCGATATTATCGTCATTTACTTCGTAGCCCGCCTCCGCTAAGAGCTTCCATTCCCCTTCTTTATTTTGGGCACGACCCGAAACGACGAGAATTTTATCTGCCTCCCAAATTTCTGGTTTCTCTTTATAGACTCGAGGAAAGACCACGACTTCGAGATCGCCGGTCATATCTTCGATCTTTGCAAACACCATTGGTTCGTTATTTTTGGTGAGAATCTTCTTCGCCATTGTAATGATTCCGGCGAGACGGGTGGTCTTTTCTTTCTTTCGTTCATGAATATTGACGATCGGGTGATAAAGTCCGCCTAAACGCTTCGCATACGCTTCAAACGGATGAGCGGAGACATACAACCCTAATAGCTCTTTCTCCCAACTCAATAGTTCCCGCTGGGTCGCGGTCGGTGCCCCCTTTAACAGGAGCTGTGGCCGTGACTTTCCTACCTCATTAGAAGCAAACAGATTGAACTGACCGGAATGGGCTTCGATCAAGAATCGTTTATGATAATCGATGATGGTATCAACGTTGAAATAGAGCTTATTACGCTCTTCAAAGCGATCAAAAGCGCCCGAGCGCACCAAGGATTCTAATGAACGTCGATTGAAAGACTTGTGGTTCATCCGGGCAATGAAATCGACCATGTTTTCGTACGGACCATTCACCTTTCGTTCTTTGATGATTTCTTCGGCCACGTCTTCTCCCAACCCTTTAATGGCGAGAAGTCCAAATCGGAGTTTATTTTGTCCTTTGATAACGGTAAAGCGCGTAAAAGATTCATTCACGTCTGGTGGTAAGACCTCCATGCCCATGCGACGACATTCTTCCACCTCAATCGTGACACGATCGATATTCTGACAGTCGGAGTTTAAAAGCGCAGCCATGAATGCATCAGGCCAGTAGGCTTTTAAATAGGCGGTTTGATAAGCAATGAGGGCATAACACGCCGCATGAGATTTGTTGAAACCGTAGGCCGCAAAATCCTCGAACTGTTTAAAAATCGCTTCGGCCTTCTCTCGTTCGACATTATTTTTAACCGATCCTTCAATAAATTTTACGCGTAACTCCGCCATCAGTTTGGCAATCTTTTTTCCCATCGCCTTACGTAACGTATCGGCTTCTCCTGGGGTGAAGCCGGCCATATCTTTTGAGACTTGCATGACTTGCTCCTGGTAGACTGGGATCCCATACGTATTCTTAAGGGCATTCTCGGTCAGAGGATGAATGTAACTAATCCGCTCACGCCCATGCTTACGGGCAATGAAGGATTCAATAAACTGCATCGGTCCCGGACGATAAAGGGCCACCATGGCGATAATATCTTCAATCGCGGATGGTTTTAATTCACGAATGTATTTTTTCATGCCGTCAGACTCCAATTGGAACACACCCGTCGTATCCCCTCTTCCTAAGAGTTCGTAGGTTTTTTGATCATCGAGAGGAATTTCATCGATATTCACGTTTACCTCGTAAACGGCCTTCATGATGGTCAAACAATCTTGGATGACGGATAAGTTGGACAATCCTAAAAAGTCCATCTTTAAGAGACCGATCGCTTCAACGGAATGACCGTCGTATTGAACGACCTGATCGACGTCCCCTCCTTGCGCTTTTTGAAGTGGAGAGTAGCAAGAGAGCGACTCTGGTGAGATCACAATGCCACAAGCATGTTGGGACGCGTGACGCGTCGTTCCTTCAAGTTTAATGGCCAAATCAATCAAACGACGAATTCGTTCATCACCTTCGTACATCGCTTTAAGTTCCGGCGCTTCTTTGATCGAGGTCTCAAGCGGAATATGTTTGCCTTGAACCGGTGGCGGCACGACTTTGGCGATTCGATCGACGTCCGCATACGGAAGGCCGAGGACACGACCTACATCACGAACCACCGCTCGAGCTGCCATCGTTCCAAACGTAATGATCCCTGCAACACGATCGGCCCCGTACTTTTTGGTCACATATTCGATCACGTCTTTGCGACGGACATCATCAAAGTCGGTATCGATATCCGGCATGTAGATACGATCCGGGTTCAAAAAACGCTCGAAGAGCAGACCATAACGCAACGGATCAAGGTTTGTGATACGAAGGGCATAGGCAACGACAGATCCAGCCGCAGAGCCTCTCCCTGGGCCCACAATCACACCGTGCTCTTTCGCCCAAACGATATAGTCTTGCACGATCAAGAAATACGCCGCAAAACCCATACGCTCAATCGTCGCAAGCTCAAACCCCATCCGTTCGCGGGCTTCTTGTTGATGGACCGGTTCCGGATAGCGATCGACCAGACCTTTCTCACATAAGGCACGAAGAAAGGTCATGTCGGTCTGCCCTTCTGGAACATCAAAGCGAGGAAGATGATTTTTCCCTAATCCGATCTCGACATTGCAACGATCCGCGATCTTTCGCGTATTCTCAATTACTTCAGGCAGGTGCTTATACGCTTCGACCATCTCTCCAGGAGAAGAC
>CAYHTN010000076.1:0-5707 GCA_964359565.1 uncultured Gammaproteobacteria bacterium | reverse complement strand
TCACGATCGCCGTGATACCCGCGTTCAAGGCCGTCCTCATCACCGATCGCGTCATCATCACTGGTGAGGTAATAACACAAATTGGCAATTGTCGCTTCGTTGCCGTTCGCGGTTTGAAGATCAAGGTCGTAATCTTCTTGTTCGGTTGCGAAGGTGCTGAGGAGAGAACCGTCATGTGCATCTAAATGGACTTCGCGGCGAGCAGGCGTCTCTAGAAAAACACGCCAGGCTAAGCGCGCGTTGCTCGAGCTCGTCATCCCACCATCAGAAACGGCGGCGTCAAAGATCTCAAGGATTGGATCGGCAAACGTTTTTGCCCCAGGAGCACGAACGGCAGCTTGGGCGCGTGCGATCGCATCTTTTGAACTCAAAGTGGGGGTGATCGAAAAGAATCGGTCGGGTTTAAAGAGGCTCCCGATGGTTGAATAGACGCGATCTTGTTGGAGCGAGACAAGAAGTTCGCCTCCAAAGACGGGAAGATTTTGATAGCGTTGGGCGAAGACCACCGTCGCTTCTTCCTCTGAAATCTTCGTGGTACGACGGAGGATGAGCTCCACCCCGGACGAGGCGTGTAATCCGTAGAGTGCTCCGAAGGTGTCGAGATAATGACGGGCACGTTCGGTCGGATTTGATCCCTCTGTTGGGATGTCCGCGGTCACAAAGCGGGCAATACCATGTTGGACCTGGACCTGGATCGGTTGTTCCGAGGCTCGCCCTAAGGCGTCATACGCCTCTTGCATGGTGCTTGGGCGAGCCACGGGAAGTGCGTGCTGTGGTCGCTTGTGCCACAGGAGGGCACTGACACCGAGAAGAACGATGAATGCAGAAATAAAAAGGAGTTTTGTTCGTCGCTCCGGCGAGGAAGAGGATGGAGTCATATTTTGATAGAGAAATGATACCACGTGTCTCATCTCTCGATAAAAAAGAGAGCCCTTTTCATTTCTTTCGAGTCCGGTATGCTGACACCATCTTTATGAAACATGCTCCGATTCGCAAAGTAGTGATTCCTGTCGCCGGGTACGGCACCCGTTTTTTGCCCTTCACCAAAGCGATGCCCAAAGAAATGCTCCCGATCATCGATCAACCCGTGATTCAGTTCGTGGTCGAAGAAGCGATTGCCTCTGGCGTGACGGATGTGATTCTCGTCACAAGTTCTACCAAGCGTCCGATCGAAGATCATTTTGATCAAAATCTCGAATTAGAGGCTTGGCTCAAAAAGCAGGGAAAAGATGATCTACTTGAGCAGATTCAGAGCTTGAGCAAAATGGCGAACTTCATTTACGTGCGCCAAAAAGGACCCTATGGCAATGCGATCCCCGTGTTAAATGCCAGTCATTTAATCGGTGATGAACCATTCGCGGTGTTGTGGGGAGATGAATTATTTCTGAATCCAGAACGTCCACGTCTTAAACAGATGTTTGAAGTGTACGAAGAATGCGGCGGTCCGGTCTTTGGCGTCATGGATACTGATGATGAGGGGACAAAAAAATATGGCATCGTGGATCCGGTCGAAGAGATCCGTAATGGTGTTTATCGTTTACAAGGAGTGGTGGAGAAGCCGGGACCAGAACACGCCCCCTCACGTCTCGCTTGTGTTGGGTCCTATGTTCTTACGCCGGATATTTTCGAAGAAATTCAAAACGTCGCTCCAGGGAAGGGTGGAGAATACTATCTGCCCGACGCCGTTCGTGCGCTCATGAAAAAGCGTGATGTATTTGCTTGTCGCGTCGAAGGGGAGTATTTCGATACCGGATCAAAGATTGGGTGGCTCAAGGCAAACATCGCGATGGCATTACGCCGACCGGATTTAGCGAAGGAGGTCAAAGACATGCTACAATCCCTAAAGTCCTGATGTCTGACTTCTTATGACGCTCTTTTCGTTCTTTCGTCGAGGCCTTGCCCTCGTTTCTGTGCTGGCACTCGTTGGTGCTGGATGTACCAAAGGTCCGACGCCTGAAGCGGTGAAAGCTTCACAGCCGGTCACGCTTGATATTTGGGGCGTGATCGACGATGTCGATGTGTATGCGCCGGTCTTGGATGCGTATCGCAAGATGCATCCGAATATTCAGATTAACTATCGTCGTTTACGCTTAGAAGAGTACGAGCAAAAAATGCTCGAGGGAATGGCAGAGGATCGAGGCCCAGATATCTTCTTGATCCATCATGATTGGGTGACGAAGTATCAAAGCCGTATTACGCCGATGCCGAAGACGACGGAGATCGGCTATTCGGTGACCACCGGGACGATTAAAAAAGAAAAAACCTGGGAAGCACGGGTTGAGCCCACGATCACCCTAAAAGACTATCGTGCCCAGTACGCAGACGCCGTCTTACGAGACACGATTCGGACGGTTAACGTGTCTGAGGACCCACTTAGACAAGATCTGCAGGAGCGAATCGTGGCCTTACCGGTTTCATTGGATACGTTAGGTCTTTACTATAATAAGGATCTCTTGAATGCCGCCGGGATCCCGAATCCGCCGGAGACGTGGCAGGATTTTCAAGATCAGGTGAAGAAGATCGTGAAGTTTGATCAAGAAAATGTCATTTTACAAGCGGCCGCCGGGATCGGCACCGCCCGAAACGTCGAACGTGCAACCGATATTCTTACCGTTCTCATGATGCAAAATGGAGCGCGCATGACCGATGATGCCGGGAACCTCTTCTTTCACGTGATCGCTCCGGAACTCTCTGGCCAGCGTGAAGAGCCGCCGTCGTATTCGGCCCTGACGTTCTACACTGATTTCGCCAACCCTTCCAAAGAAACGTATACCTGGAATGGCCAGCAACCCAACTCCCTCGATGCGTTCGTGCAAGGGAAAACCGCCTTTTTCTTTGGCTACGCCTATCATTTGCCTCAGATCCGCGCTCGTGCGCCAAAACTAAACCTTGGTATCACCAAGCTGCCACAAATCGAAGGAAACCCGGTTAAGAACTTAGCAAATTACTGGGCCTGGACGGTGTCGAAAAAAGCAAAAAATCCAGCGGTCGCCTGGAACTTGGTCAACTATCTAGGGCAGCCAGAACAGAACAAGCAAATTCTCGACCGCATGAAGCGTCCGGCGGTCAGGAAATCGATGCTCAAAGATCAGCTTGAAGATGAATCGATCGGTGTGTTTGCGTCACAGGTGCTCACGGCAACCACCTGGTATCGTGGCAAAGATCCGCAGACGATGGAAAATGCCTTCACCGAGATGATCGAACAGACCCTCCTCGGCGTCCCCATGGGAACAACCATGAAACAAGCGATCGAAAAGATTTCGCAAACGATGTATTAACGACGAACATCGTCAAAAGAAACACCGCTTGGTATACTCTGCCCAAGCGGTGTTTTTATGCGATCTTTTTTTCAACGGGTTGGACGAGCGTTCGGGGTATTTTTGCTCGCAGGAGTATTGCTCTTGGCGATCACATCTTCCACCGACGCCGCTCGATGTGGGTGTGCCTGTAACGACAGCACGCTCCAGTCAGGAACGGTGGCGGGCGCCTGTACCGCCGGAACATGCAATACAACCTGTAGGACTGCCTGTACTTCTCATGGGGGTGTTGGTCCGGTTGAGTGTTCGGCGGATCCAATCCCTCCGCCAGCCCCCGCAGCAGGGGCGCTCTGCCAATGTACCTGTGGAGCAGGGATGACCTTCGTTGCTGCTCCGGGAGGGGGGTGTGGAGGAGCCGATGTGTGTACGGCGACGTGTCGAACCGAATGCACGGCACGCGGAGGATTCGTTTCGGCCGGATGTGATGCAGGCACGAATACCGTGCCTGCTCCCGGTAGTTGCGTGCAGCGCGCTCTCACTCGTCCAGGTATGAGCGCCTCTCGTCTTCGTCAACAAGAGGCCACTATTGCTCGTATCGAGAGCCAACCCGGGAGTCAGCCACGCGCCACGTGGACGTGTCAGTCGCTCCCAAGTGATCAAATTAACGAGAATCGTTGCGTTTCACTCGGATGTGAAGGAACGCCTTTTTGTTGTGTCCCAGGGACCGGAAATGCTCCTGTGACCACTTCCGCAGGAGGAACTCCTGCGCCAACCGCAGGGGAGGGCGGAACGCCACCGAGAACCACCGAGCCCTGCGCGCGGGTGGCATTGCGGAACCGAACCACACAGGCGACGATCGATGCGGTGGCTCGTCAAACAGGCACGGATCCTTCAGTATGGAGCTGCCAGCGTGTGTGTGCTCGAGAGCAGCGTACGAATTGCGTCCAGAATGGCTGTCGTGATGAGGGGCAGGGATCAGACGTTCTTTGTTGTCCGCCGTCAATTGGTATTCCCGAAGGACAGACCTGCGGTGGACGTGGAGCGACAGATTCTACCAGCGGGACGGCCGGAGGGGGTGGGATTGGGGTGGCACGACTCGTGTTGCCAAACTGTGCGACAACGCATGATCCTCGTACGGCAGGAAGATGCCAAATTGCAGACGTCTTTGATCTTGGTTACGCGGCGGTGCGCTTCATGTTTGGTCTTTCGGGAGCGCTTCTTCTCGTCGCCTTTGTCGTCTCAGGATTTAAATATCTTGTGAATGGGTATGCCGGGGATATCAAACAAGCGAAAGAAACAATGGTGAATGCGACGCTCGGAATGGTGATTATGTTGTTTGCGTATATCGTCGTAACATTTCTCTATAACGCACTCACACGGTAAATAAAGTATGTTTTTACGTTCGTTCATTTCTTTCCCCGCCGGATTACTTGTCGGTATGCTTCTCGCGGGCGCGATGTTATTCGGAACGACGAATACGGCGGAAGCTGCAACGTGCAACTGTACGTGTCGCGGTGCCGCTGCCGCGACCATCACCGTATCTGCGTGCACCAGTTGTAGTCCTACCTGTGAGGCGCGCTGTGGGACGAGTGGAGCGAGCCCCATTGCGATCAGTTGTACGGAAGACTCTGCTCCAGCACCCGCTCCTACTCCTCCTCCGGCCCCGACTCCACCACCTACCCGAACCGCATCATGTCGCTGTTTTTGTACAGGTCCTGAGCGATCTCTTGGCCCATTCCCCGTCTCTTATACGGAAGATGGAGCCTGCAATACAGCATGCCTGACTCGTTGCGATACAGCATGTGGGAGTCATGAGAACTTTTCAGGCGCAACGAATAACTGTCCAAGTGGAGCCGCTCCGAGCACGCCTGCTCCTTCGGGTGCTTCCGGGGCCACGAATAGCAGACGACGTCCGTCGGGAACCAATAGTACAAACGGTACCAATAGTACGAACGCAACAAATGGGACCGGAGGAGCGGGGGGAGAAGCGGCTACCGGAATCTGTCTCTATAATTGCACCACCCCTCGAGCGACAACGTGTACCACCAATGAGGAATGCGCGACCGCGTGTAACACCAACTGTATTACCCTCGTTGGAAATTCCACCTGTGCCACAAATCCGGCGCCACGTTGTGCTCCAGCCGGAGCGGATGGTCGGAGAACGTGTATTTTTGAATGTCAGGTTGCTCCTCCAGATGCGTGTACCGTCGGTGAGGCGGGGAATTCTGCTTGTGGTTCTCGCAGTGCGCAGATTTGTCGTCCACCGGCAGGTGCTGCCGGGACCGCGCCCGTGATTTCGGTCTCGACCACGGTTCAACCACGCTGTGTCTCCCCTCGAGGAACGCCAAGTAATGCGGGAGGTTCAACCGGACCTACGAGCGCTGATTCTTCGAATGAAGATCGTTCCGATCGTTCGGAGGGGAGTTCACGGGGCACCTATCATCTCACCA
>CAYHTN010000075.1:0-6107 GCA_964359565.1 uncultured Gammaproteobacteria bacterium | reverse complement strand
CGGGGAATGCGTATCTTTTTTTTGGTCCGGCCCAGATTGGGAAGCAATTTGTCGCTGAACGCTTTGCGGCGGCCCTTCTCGATCATCCGTTTGATCGTGCGTTAGAGGCGCATCCTGATTTTATTCGTGTGAGACGTGAAGCTGAGGCGAAAGAGATCGTCATTAAGCAAGCGCGTGAGTTGATTCAACGCGTTTCCTTCTCTGCGAGTAGGGGAGGACGAACGGTGGTGTTGATCGAAGAAGCAGATTTTTTAAATGAAGAAGCAGCGAACGCGCTTCTCAAAATCGTCGAAGAACCGTCGGTGCATATTACATACCTCTTTTTGGCCGAACGTGCGGAGCGGTTACCAGCAACCTTGCGTTCACGATTGGCGATTCTTCCGTTCGAACGAGTTTCTCTAACGGTGCTTGTCCCTTGGTTGCGTACATTGGGCGCCGAAGAGAAGCAGGCCGAAGAAGCAGCGCGCTGGTCGCATGGGTGCCCCGGGCTCGCAAAACAGTTGCTAGAAGCACGAAAAGAATTTGAATTAACGCGTGAGCGAGCCAAGAAGTTTGTTGAAACGCTTATGTCCGCACCTTTAGGTGCGCGTCTTGCGTTCATCGAAGAAATAACGCAATCCATTGAACGAGGAGATGCGCCTGAAAAGGAATGGCGTCAGTTTTTGCAGCTCTGCATGCAGGCACAGTGTTTGTTGCTTCGTCAGAATCCCGAGGCGGCTTCACGGGTTGGAGCAGGACTTATCCACGCGTGGCGGTTGGTCGGCTCCTCCCTTTCTCCGCGTTTTGCGCTAGAATGGTCGGGAGTCCAAGCCACTCTCAACCCTCGCTCACTCCCTTCGTTTCTTCATCCTATTACTTTATGACGCGTGTTCGCTCTTTTGCTTTCGCCTTGCCGCTCTGTGTGCTCACGCTCCTGGGGGCAGGATGTTTTGGAGATCCTAAGCCGGCCGCGGGTCCAGATGGAGGTATTTTTTTGACGCGTGATTATGCCACCAAGTGGGATCAGCTCAAGGTTTTAAATTTGGGGACGAAGCTTGGCAGCATCGCTGAGGTGGGAACGGTCTCTGTCGCCATCGACCCACAAGATACGGCATCGATGTATGTTGGAACGACCGAGAATGGCTTGATGTTTTCGTTGAATGGCGGGCAGTCTTGGGAACTTTCTCGTGGTTTGAGCGTCGGAAGAATCAATGCAATCAGCGTCGATGGCAAGAATAAATGTACGGTCTATGCGGCACGCTCGAATCAAATTCATAAAACAACGACGTGTGGTCGTGAATGGGGAGAAGTGTATGCGCATGCCAAACCCGATGTTGGCGTAAGCTCGCTCATGACCGACTGGTTCAATCCAAATATTGTCTATGCGGGGACAACGCAAGGAGATATCTTGCGCTCGGATGATGGGGCTGCTACCTGGCGCGTCTTACGTCGGGTCGAAGGAGCGCGGATCAATAGCCTTGCCCTTGATCCACGTGATTCGCGGGTGATGTATGTCGCCACCGAAGGAGCGGGTGTTTTGAAGACAGTGGATGGAGGAGCGAACTGGGTAGAATACAACCGCCAACAGTTCCAAGATTATAATAATGCACGTTCGCCACATAAGGTGGTTGTAGATCCGCTCATCGCTGATCGGGTTTATCATATTTCGAAGTTCGGGATCTTACGCAGTGATGATGGCGGATTAGCCTGGCAACCGCTTCAGCTCCCCACGCCTCCAGGAGAAGTGGACGTAAAAGCCTTTGCAATCAATCCAAAGGATTCCAAGATGATCGTGTACGCTTCTCTTAATGCGCTCGTCATGAGCACGGATGGCGGTACGACTTGGTCTTCCAAGAAGTTGCCAACCAAGCGAGACGTCCCGTGGCTTCTCTTTGATACGGCTGCACCACAAGGATTGTTCCTCGGAACGACGCCACGAACGAAATAAAATTAATACGCGTAGGGGCACAGCACGCTGTGCCCCTACGCGTTGACGAACCATCCGCGTCGTGAGAATCTAGGCCCATTCTCTTCTTTTTCTATGGCTTCACATCTCGATCAAAACCAACCTGAATTTCAAAGTATTATTGATCACTATCACAAAGAACTAGTCGGTATCCGTACCGGCCGGGCTTCGGCCGCGCTCGTCGATGAGATTCCTGTGCCCGCATATGGCCAAACGATGGAACTGAAGGCCTGTGCCTCCATCACGATTCCTGATGCGAAAACGATTCAAATCGAGCCCTGGGATAAAACGATCGTAAAGGATGTCGAAAAGGCGCTCATCGACGCCAAGCTTGGGATGCAACCGAATACCGCGGGAACCGTCATTCGTTTGATCCTTCCTCCGATGACCGAAGAAACCCGCAAGAACATGGTCAAGATGATCAATCAAAAAGCGGAGCTCACTCGTATCAGTGTGCGTAACATTCGTGAAAAGGTGAAGACGTTGATTACTGACGATGAAAAGAAGAAGGAGATTTCGGAAGATGAAAAACGTCGTGAGTTGGAGCGTTTAGATAAGGTTGTCAGTGAATGGAATGCAAAGATCGAAAGCATGACGGCCGATAAAGCAAAAGAGATCATGACGATCTAGTCTATGTCGAACTCTTCCGAAACAAAAATGGATCTGCTCGTGTCGCTTTGTAAGCGACGCGGCTTCGTTTTTCCCTCTTCAGAAATCTACGGTGGGTTTGCCGCAATTTATGACTTCGGCCCGTATGGGGTTGAACTCGAAAATAATCTGAAGAAAGAATGGTGGAAGAGCATGGTCTATCTCCGTGATGATATTGTCGGATTAGACTCTCAGATCTTCATGCACCCAAAAATTTGGGAAGCGTCGGGTCACGTAGGAGGATTTTCAGACCCCTTAGCCGAATGTAAAAAATGTCACGCACGTGTCCGTGTGGACCATCTTTTAGAGGAGATCGGTGTGATGGCAGACGAAAAAATGTCCGAAGAAATCTTGAATGAACTTTTTTCGACCCATAAAGACAAGATTGCCTGTCCAAAGTGTGGCACGAAGGATTTCTCAGAAGTAAAGAAATTTAATTTGCTCGTAAAATCTAATCTTGGGAATTTTACCGGCAAGATGGACGAACCGGTGTATTTGCGTGGAGAGACCTGCCAGGGAATCTACGTGAACTATAAGAATGTGGTGGATACGACCCAGGTCAAAGTTCCCTTCGGGATTGCACAGATCGGAAAGGCGTTTCGAAACGAGATCACGGCGCGTCAATTTATTTTCCGTACCCGTGAATTTGAACAAATGGAGATGCAATATTTTACCCATCCTGATGAAGAAATGGGGGAGTACGAAAAATTACGAGCCTATCGATGGCAGTTCTATCTTGAATTGGGGATGAATCCCGAGAATCTCAAATGGCACAAGCATGAGAACCTCGTCTTCTACGCGAAGGAAGCGTATGACATCGAATATCGTTTTCCATTTGGATTTAAGGAACTCGAAGGAATTCACGCGCGTGGAGATTACGATTTGACCCAACATGCCAAGTTTTCAAATAAAGACTTATCCTACTTGGACCCGTACAAGCAGGTGCGTTACGTCCCACACATCATTGAATCCTCTGTCGGTGTTGGTCGCATGACTCTGGCATTTTTGACAGAAGCGTTTCAAGAAGAAGCACTCGCAGATGGAGAAACGCGCATGGTGCTAAAGTTCAATCCACGTATCGCGCCGGTCAAGGCAGCGATTTTACCCCTTCAAAAGAAGGACGGACTCGCCGATCTTGCCAAAGAAGTGGCGCAAACACTACGAAAGGCGACAGGTCTCTTGATCGAATATGATGAGTCTGGATCCATCGGAAAACGCTATCGTCGACAAGATGAAATTGGTACCCCTTGGTGCTTTACCATTGACTATCAGACCAAAGAAGATCAGACCGTCACCGTTCGTGATCGTGACACGATGTCACAAGAGCGTATCGCTTTAGCGGATCTTCCTACTTGGCTCGCTCAAAAACTCGCTCGCGCTTAACCCAACGTACCCTGCACCATACGGTGCAGGGTTTGGCACTTCTATGAAAACGGCTTTACAACGCTTTGCGCTCAAAAATGGATTAGAGGTTCTCTGCGTGCCTCACGCCATGACAAAAACCGTGACGATCATGGTCTATGTGAAGGTGGGTTCACGCTACGAAATAAAAGAGGTGAACGGTGCCTCACACTTTATTGAACACTTGATGTTTAAAGGGACAAAGCGACGTCCAACGAGTTTGCATATCACCAAAGAACTCGATCGCTATGGGGCTGAGTACAATGCGTATACGGGCAAAGATCTGACCGTTTATTATATTAAAATTGATGCCGCTAAGACGGCGCTCGCGATCGACCTCCTGCACGATATGTTGTTTAAGTCGAAGTACGATGCGGAGGAGATGGATCGAGAGCGGGGGGTAATCATTGAAGAGATTCACATGTATGAAGACAATCCTTCGTCGCTCATGGAAGATCTTCTTGAAGAAATTGTCTTTCCAAATCATCCCTTAGGATGGAATATCGCCGGACCGAAAGAAAATATTCGTAAGATCACACGAGCACAATTGGTGCAGTATCGAGACACGCATTATGTTCCGGCGCGGACAACGCTCGTGGTTGCGGGAAACGTGTGTGCCGACGTGCGTGATCAATTAGAAAAAACCTTTGGAAGAGTCTCAGCCCCGAAAGGGGTCTTAAATCATACCCATCTTCCGTTTGTCCCTCCAATTCGAACCGCGCCCACGGTCACCTATCGTGAAAAGAAGACGGAGCAAATTCAACTCGGTCTCGCCTTTCTTGGGTATCCCTATGGTGACACGCGTGTACCGGCTGCGCGCTTTCTCGCCATGATTCTTGGTGGTTCGATGTCGTCGAGATTATTTACCGAAGTGCGTGAAAAGCGCGGACTCTGCTATTCGATTCATGCTTCGCATCAATCGTTGGAAGACACGGGAATATTCAGCGTTTCTGCAGGGCTCGAACGCGCTCGCTTAGATGCGGCAGTGCAATTGATTTGGAAGGAGCTACGTCGAGTCGCAGACGAGGGCGTGACCCGTGATGAGCTAACGCGTGCCAAAGACCATTTGCGTGGCAAGATGCTCATTCATTTTGAGGATTCCGCGAGCCAAGGGGATTGGTATGGTAAACAATGGGTGTTTCAGCGTCGTTTACAGACCCCAGAAGAGCGGTTGGTTGAAATGGATGCTGTGAAGGCGAAGGAGATTCAAGCCGTTGCGAGAGAGCTATTTGTCCCAGGACGCCTTTCGGCCTCGCTGGTGGGTCCTTTTGAAGAACAGGCCCATGTTGAGCGATTATTTCATCGATTACGAGCCTAATGGGCTCGTTTTCCGATTTTTGGGTTTCCCGGGTTGCTGAAAAACCAAAAATCGGGTAATGAATGGGAAAACTTTATATGCGTAAGCTTATTATCGCGAACTGGAAGATGAACTATGGCCCCATGAAGGCCGGGGCCTGGATCCGGGCCTTTCGTCGCGAGCGTCTGCCAAAAGAGATTGATATTGGGGTGGCGTTGCCTCACGTGTCACTCGCAGCTGCCAGAGCCTCTCTTGGTCGTGCCGGCGTTCCTCTTTTGGGAGCTCAAAATACGTTTTGGGCCGACGAAGGTGCGTTCACAGGGGAAGTATCGCCGACCATGTTAAAAGAATTTGGGATCAATTTTTGTTTAGTTGGTCATAGCGAACGCCGTACGTTCCTTGGAGAAACGGACGAGATGATTGCCAAAAAAACGGCTGCATTACAAAAGCAGGGGATTGAGCCCATCATCTGCGTTGGCGAAACAGCGGCGCAACACAAAAAAGGAGAGACGACCAAAGTCGTCCGTAAGCAGGTCGTAGATGCGCTCGCCCGTTGGGATAAGGCAGGAAAAGGACTGCCGGTCTTTGCCTATGAACCTCTTTGGGCGATCGGTTCTTCGAAGCCATGCCCCGCACAAGAGGCGCAACAGGTTCATGAGACAATTCGCCAGACTCTGGTAAAATGCTTAGGGACACAAGGAGCAGAGGTTCGGATCCTCTACGGGGGCTCGGTTGATGCTCGGAATGTGGTTGAGTATATGACGACCACCAATATTGATGGCGTCCTGGTTGGGTCCGCATCGCTTGATCCACGCG
>CAYHTN010000074.1:0-6134 GCA_964359565.1 uncultured Gammaproteobacteria bacterium | reverse complement strand
CTATAATCCACCAGAATGATTTAAATTTTTTTAAAAAAAGTCTTATAACTTTCTCAGGATTCTCATTTATAAAGGTAAGAGCTTTTGATAAAAATAGCCTGTCTCTTTCTGACTCATTTAAGTTCATTAAATAGTCATACTCTTCTTCCGGGAGTTTATATTCAGTAGAATCATCGTTTACCAATCTCTCGGTTCCAGACGCATGAGGATTATTACCAAGCCAAAGAGTAAAACCTGCTTGAGACTTAATAAAGACAAATTTGTTAAAAAGGATATAATTTCTAATCGTCCATGGAAGAACTATTAAAAGACTTAAGCCTACCATCAGAATTACCTTCTTTAAAGAGGTCTTAAACTCAGTTTTAAAATTCAGCAAAAGCCATATTGACGAAAGTGGAATAAATGAGACCATAACCGGGTCGGTTATAAGGGCAATTCCAAGTATTAACCCTGAAAGGATTATCCTGTACCAACCAGGCTCTGATTCTGATTTTAAAAGATTGTAGATATACAGAGTAACTAAGAATACAAAAAATATCCCGCTCCAGATTACTGTGCAGTAATAGATGAGAGGCAAATAAAAAGCACTCAGGAACGAAGCTATCAGCGCTACTCTTTCGTTATTAAAGACCTTTAACCCAGTCAGGTAGAGGATTACACAGATAAGTGATGAAACTGCTGCCTGAATTAACTGAATAATCAGATACCCATTCATGCCAAAAAATCTAAGTAGTAATGAGAGGAAATACGGGTAGATGGGAGCCATTATTGCAGTCGCTTTTGTATCTTTGTCGAAGATAAATTTAGCACTAAAGCCGTTTCCTTTGACTATATTGGTAGCAACCTCTATCATTTCTTCGCCAACTTTTTTCATCCTTTCCATATCATCAAAGTTATGAAAAGAAAAAATAAAGATTATTCTTAATAGAAAAGCTACCAAGAAGATGTAGAGTAGTATTCTTCTCTGTTTTGGAGATAAATTATTAACCAATTATAGCCTTCTTCTGATTATTTTATTAAATGTCTAAAACCAATTAGAGATAAAGATTTTTTCTTTTTACTATAAATTATTTTGCGCCAAGTGAAACTTCTGCTATATTAGAAATTTTAGAGTTATATGGAACGTCGTCAACGCTCTGGATGGCAAAATAATACTTACCCGGCTTAAACCCTGAAATCACCATTTCCTCCTTGAAGCCTGCTTTCTGAGGTTTTGGTTCACCTTTTATATCTTTTGTTTCATATCTGGACCACAGCCGCCATGGCTCTTTCCGAAAATCAATCGTTCCGAACTCGTTTTTTTCAATGGGATCAGTACGGCATTTTATTACATAATAGCCCGCGGTTCCTTCTTCAGAATCACCACCTTTTGCTGTCCATTGAAGAACTATGGTTTTACCTTTCGTGATTCCCCGTAAATCGTCTATCCTGCCAGGAGGAGTATGATCATTGCTGGTTTGTATATACTGAACATACCGTGGATTATCTTTAACATATTTTTCCCATGCTTTCGTCTCTTCACTGTAATGGCCCAGCGGAAAGGGGTCTTCTAAATAAAAAAACCAGCAATCCCAGGGAAATCATTATTTATATAATCTCCAAATACCTTTTTAATAACATTTTTCTTGTTTTCGTTCTTTTTATATGCGAATTCCAATAAGAGAATAGGAGTGTCCTTCCAGAAAGATTCTTTTAGCTGCTTATAAAACCAGGAAAAGGCAAAATGGAAACTGTCACGCTTCAATGGGTCCTTGGATATATCATTGTAGTAAACACTCGAACCGATCCAATCGATATAATTTTTTCCCGGCCAATAATATGACATCTTATTCCACGGTGCATTTGTAAGCCAATAGTAATCCATCTCATTCCATACTTCACCCAAAAAAGATCTCGGATAACCATGAGCAGTAGCAGTGTGTTGAAACCAGGTGACATCGGATACTTCATATTCATCGAAAATATCATGAACATGCTTCCACATATCTCTAACTCTTTCCGGCCCATCGGGAATCGAACTATCTCCATAATTATTAAAGAGTTCCGGGAAATTCATCTTTAAATCAGCAAAACTTAATTTATCGTCATATTTTCTCAAAATCTCAGGAGTTAACATTTTATATACAGGGGTATTACCCTCTTTCCCAAAAACCATGCTGGCGCAATTACTAACAGTTGTTCCGTCAAATTCATTCAAAAGTTCTATCATAATTGGTTTGCCATACTGTTTAATCTGGTGCGCAAATTTTTTAATATATTCATCCCATCTTCCGGTAATAACATCCTGGATTTTTATTCCTTTTTCATAATCCTGAAAATATGCTTTTGCGTAGTCTAAATAAGAATCGGCAAACCCATATCCGGCTGTCCAATTAAAGGCAAGCACAGCGCCATATTCTGCATAAAAATCGGCTAGTTGTTTTATGGTAAGAACCAGACGTTTGTTCTCTTTCGAAATGGGTGAGACAAAAAATGATTCATCAAAAGAAAACCAATCATCCCAGCTTAAAAAGCGACCATTCCAATTATACCAGGGGATATCGTCATATAAGAGTGCTACATGCGTTTGCGTCCTGAAGTTAAAACTATCTTTTCCTCCAATCATTGGAAATCCCCAGTAACCTACATAAATACCCCTATTATCTGGAGGTATTACCTTGCCAGATGCAGGAATAGATTTCGGGGCAATGGTTGTTTGGTCTGACAGGATTTTTGCAATAGGTATAGATTTAGCTTTTTTCATTGAATCAATGGCCTTTTGTAACAAATCTATTGATTCATCAAAATAATTTGCCTGGTATGCATTTTTTGCCTTGAACCAGAATTGTACAGCTTCTTCAGCATCATATGATGGTGTATTTTTAACAAGAATCTCCATGAATTGTCTTTGTAAATAATCAATTTTTTCAGATACCTTAGCAGTTAAACTTGCTGTAATCCTTTTTTTATATGTCAAATCCTCTATTTGCGAAATAACATCATCCAAAATTTTTTCTGGTTCCTGATATTCCATCTTGCTAAATAAGTCCATTGCTTTTGCTATTTTTGAACCTACATCAATACGGAAACCAGCATTCTTTAATTTTGCTTCCAGTACAAATGATTTTTGCAATTTTTTATTGATTCTGTCTCTGGGACTTTCCAGCTCCTCCATACCCTTTAACCGTTTTATCGTTGCAGAGAGAATGCCATCTACTTCCTGTAATTTTCCCTGTTCTATTAGCTTATCTACATCTTTTGTTGCCTTAATGATCCCGTCAATATCTCTTCCCTCTATTAATTTCCTGATCTTTGCTAATTCCTTAACCTGAACAATCTTCTCCCTGATTTCCTTTTCTGTAATATTATTACCAAAGCTGGCAAATGGATTCACAGACAAAATAGATAAAAGAGAAAATATGTTAAGTAACAAAATCAGGATTTTTGTTTTCCCCTTACTCATTATAATCCTCTTTCTGCGCAATAAAATTTAATGCTATCGACATAGAAACAATAAACCAGAAATATTTATTATTTATAGCATTGCTTATAATAGCAAACAACAATATTCCCAGAAAGCTTCCTTTTAGCCCAACTGCAAGGTTAAAAAAGAAGGGATTATCTTTGTGTTTTTGTTCAATTTGCGTAAGATTCTTCCATACAAAAATTATCAGCATGAAATAAAGGATTATTCCCCCAATGCCCAATTGGGCACCCAGAGTAGTAAAATCACCAAAATCAATAAATCCTCTTAAATCTTTCATAGGATTGAATGAGTCACGATATAAAACTACGTCCTGTTCCGTTAAATAATTGTTTATACCCTCAAACTCATTATATACGCCCAGTCCTGTTCCGATGAATGGGTTTTTAATAATTCTTTTTATTTCTGCAATGCCTGTTTTTACATCCGGGATCTCAGTAACAGAATAATATTTGTAACTATGAATACTCTGTTCAAATCTCAACATAATATAATCATACATTGACAGGAAAACTACCCCCACGATTACCACTGTTAACAGGCAGTATTTTAATTTTATTTTCTTTTTAAAGAGAAAATAATATAGAGATAAAACAAAAAAAGTAAACCATGCCGTTCGGCTTAAACTGGCAATAATTCCAAAGATACAACAAAGAGAGGCAAAAGACCAAAAAATTTTTTGTTTTGTCGTTATTGGAAGCCATAACATTGAAAAACAAATAAAAGAAATTGTTTGTAATACAAATGCCGTAAATGGACCATCAGCAAAAAAACTTACCGCACGTCGTGCAGTCTCAGTTGTTTTCGAATCAGATATAGTTGAAGGATCTGTTCCTCTTATATTAAAATATTCTATGACCGTGGCAGGACCAACACGGATTTGTATAGAAGGGAAAAAAACCTGAATAAAACACACAAAACCTATTACAATAGCTATTATTGCCAGAAGGATAGCAATAATAGAAATTTTTTGTTTTGAATCTAAAATGCCAATAAGCACTAGAGAAGTAATACTATATCCCACGAAGACCAGCGGGTCTCTTGGAAATTCAATGTATCTTTCCAGAACTCCATCGATAAAAAAAATGGGAAGTACTCCCAGGAAATACATTCCCAGAATTATCCAGATGAGTTGACTGCTGAATCCAATATTTCCCTTTTTACTGAAAAAGCAGAAGATAAAAGAAATTACAGATATGCCTAAAAATGCTTGTGCCACATAGGTACCCTGGGGAAGAGGAAAAGACATGACGTACAGCATTATACCAATGAATGGGTTAATAAATATTGATACCAATGCGATAAGGACTATAATGAATGGAAGTATATAGAAAGGGGCGAAAATGACAGATATACCAGCAGAAATTCCTATTACAAGGACTTGCCATAATTCAAGGCGAAAAACCCGTTTTTTACTTGTGAAGGGAAATACAGTGCGATCTATCATGCTTTTAAAATAAAGTTGTACAAACAGGTATATTCATTACTCTTGTTTGCCTTAAAGAAATAAATTTAAAATGGGCAAAAAACCCGTTTATAGATATTTATATATTAAGTTTTAGCCTCTGCTCTCACATTTTGCAGAAAAATTTTGAAATAATTGAGAAAGAGAAACTGAAGCAAATAAAAGCAAATACGATTCCACCAGCAGACGATATCTGCATACCGGAAAGACAGTAATCGAATAGGTAAACGATAAAGAAGCAAATAAAAATATAATAAGCATATATGATTTTATCTGTTTGATCGATAATGCAGTATTTCTCTGTCCCTATTTGTTCTATTTGTTATTTCCTATTTGTTATTTTGACAAATGATTTTTTTGAGCATTTATTGATTAAGCATTAGAAATCAGTTTGCGATGTTATTAGAACAATCAATTAAGCATTGATAAAATCTTCCATTTTTACACCTTTCACAAGGTTTACCATGTAATAACATGTTGTACGTAAGGCATATTAGCTTGTAATCACGCATTGTCATTACAGAAGGGATACGGTATTTCTTAAACACGTGCAAAATCGAAGGTGAAATCTGATGTGCAAAATTATTCAGGTGGACAATATCCGGCCTTTCAATTTCAATAAGTTTTTCAATGTTTCTTTTTGCTTCAAATGAATAAAGCATATTTACAGCCATTCTCAGTTGTTTCTTTGCACTTCCTGGATTATTGAAATCAATGTAAGAAATAAAATAATCTTTATATGTATACTCAGGATTTAGTGGATGCGTCATTCCCCAAAATATGACCTTATGACCTTTGGATGATAATAAATTACCTGTAGTAATGGTGCTTATCGCATCGCAACCTTTGGGGTATAACGATTTATTGATTAATAAGATTTTCATTGTTTAAACATTTAGGAATTTCATAGTTTCAATGCAGGGGTTGAAAATCTTCAACCCCTACGCACAGTATCGAGGGAAAATCGCCGAAGTCCTGATTTAAAAAAGTGCATAGATAAATGGGGCCAACGCTGAACCCTGTGTAAAAATAATCAATGCACCTAGCAATATTAGGAAAACAATAATCGGTGCTAACCACCATCTTTTGCGAACCTTCAAAAACGACCAAAGTTCTTTAATTATTGATATTTTACTCATTTTCATATATCGCCTTTTAAAAATTTAGATGTAATGAATTTAATTTAATGTTTAGGAATCTCAAACT
>CAYHTN010000073.1:0-6196 GCA_964359565.1 uncultured Gammaproteobacteria bacterium | reverse complement strand
CTTTGTCCGTATTCCGCTCGGCTATACGTCGCTGTTTGGGATCGTTTCTCAAGTTGGAGCGGGCGCAGCACCAAAGACCGAAGGCGACCTTCGCCCGTGGGGCAGCCAGTGGCTCAAAGTGCAATTGGTTGGCGAAAGAGGTCGCGGAGGTAAATTCGAGCGAGGTGTTTCACAGCATCCCACCATCAATGATGCCGTGCATATCGTTACCGAGGATGATCTTCGAGAAATATATGGACCCGGTGACCCGGTTGATTTCGTCACGGTTGGTCATCTGGCTAGCGCAGAGTCGATTCCGGCGCTCGTCAATATTAACAAGCTTGTCACTCGGCATTCGGCGGTTGTTGGAACCACAGGCGCCGGCAAATCGACGACTGTTGCCGGGCTTCTAACCGCACTTTCGGAACCGACTCGCTACCCCTCCGCCCGCATCGTCGTATTGGACATTCACGGCGAGTACGCAAAAGCATTGGCCGATCGCTCCGTGGTATTTCGAGTAGCCCCTAATATTGAGAGGGGTGAGAAGCCACTGCATATACCGTTTTGGGCACTGAGCTTTGACGAATTCATCAATCTGTCCTTCGGAAAGCTAAGTGAGCAGCCGTTGGCGGCCGTTGCTGATACCATCGTAGCGCTAAAGCGCGAGTCCTTAGGCAATAAGGCGCGCGAGGGGGTCACTGCGGAAAGGCTTACCGTGGACTCGCCCGTGCCGTTTTGCATCCACAAGCTCTGGTTTGACTTATATCAACGGGAGCACCGTACTGTTATCCCAAAGCCCGGCGGGGCGGCCGACGATGTAGAATCAGCATATGTGCTTGGGGCGGACGAAAAACCTACCCAGCCCGGCGACGCCATGTCAGTGACGCCTCCACAGTATCGTACGGTCAAGTCGACGGGGCCAGCGAACGAACGTGTACAGTGGGGACCGGACCCGCTCGGTATGCGACAACAATTGGCGGTCCTTAGTTCAAAGCTCCGAGATCCTCAGCTCGCATTCCTTTTTAATCCCGGAGAATGGCAACCTAAACTCGACGGTACCGTTGCAAAAGATCTCGACACCTTACTTGCTGACTGGGTAGGAAGCCCATCGCCGATCACGATTCTGGATTTATCTGGCATCCCTTCTACTGTTTTGAATGACCTTATTGGAGCCCTACTCCGCATTCTCTACGATGCTCTTTTTTGGGCAAGGAACCTGCCCGAAGGCGGTCGCGAGCGCCCATTGATGCTCGTGCTTGAAGAAGCTCATACCTACTTGGGCAAGGAGCATAGCGGCGCGGCTTCCGCCGCGGTCCGGCGTATTGCAAAAGAGGGAAGAAAATATGGAGTGGGTGTCATGATGGTAAGTCAACGCCCATCGGAGATAGACCCCACCATCCTCTCACAGTGCGGAACAATTTTCGCCATGCGGCTCGCCAATGATACCGATCGCGGACAAGTCGCGGGAGCGGCGTCGGACAACCTCAAGGGTCTGTTCGACATGCTTCCGATACTCCGCACCGGTGAGGCCATCATCGTCGGTGAGTCCGTAAGTCTACCGATCAGAACTCTCATTGATCCGCCGGACAAAAACCGAAGGCCGGATAGCGGCGACCCTCGCCTCGTCGTGCGTGGCGATCCCAACAAAGACGGTTATGAGGGCGAGGGCGGATGGGCTGTCCCCAGGCACTCTGAAGACTATTCAATCGTCATGAGGCAATGGCGGAAGCAAAGCCCACACTATGAACACAAGAAGATCGAACCAAACAGTAGAGAATCAAAACCAAAATCAGGAGCGAAATTATGAATTGGATAGACACACCCGAATCATCAAACATTGCCGGATTTGAATACAACAAAACAACGCAGATACTGACCGTTGAGTTCAAGAACGGCGGACGCTACAATTATTATGACGTACCCGAGGTCGTGTTTGATAGAATGAAAGCAGCGTCTTCAAAGGGGCAGTTTCTTGCCCAAAACATCAAGAACACTTATAGGTACGCACGCGTATAAGTATCTTTGGCTTAAATCAAGTAGACCAGTGCAAAAGACTGTTTTTTATACTACGACTGACCTAACAGGAACAGAAGGAGTACACCTTCTAGGTTTTAGGAAACGCACGAAAAAATAAGTTTGGCTTATGATAAAAGACAAAATCCTAGAAAACGATTCTGATTTTTCCGTTGCATTGCCCCAGGCGCACGTTATCAGCGCATCGGCTGGATCGGGAAAGACTTACACTCTTACTCAAAGATACATACAACTGCTACTTTCCAGCAGAATAAAAGCCGACGGCACCGACACCAACAACCCTGCAAACATTCTTGCCGTCACATTTACCCGCAACGCCGCCAAGGAAATGAAGGTCCGTATCCTTGAATGGCTGGGAAAAATGGCCATGGAACCTGACTCCAGGGAATTTAAAGCGTCTCTTAATCTCTTCTGCGAAGACTCAAAAACCATTTCCAATCGAGCGTCTGAAAAGATGGAGTACCTACTTGATAACTACGGCGATTTTAATGTCAAAACCATCGACAAATTCATGACCAGCGTCATGCGTGCCTCTTCAAGCGAACTGCGTGTCAGCCCGGACCAAACCATCACCACATCCTATGACGAGCTGATCGAGGCCGCTATCACCCTTATATTCAGCAATCTCGGCAAAGAAATCACCCGGGAAGAAATAGACGAATTCCTGGACAAAATTCCATCGTCTGGCAGCTACAAATGGAACCCCATAAAAGACATCAGGAACCTGTTCGGAGATTTTCTCACTGTCCAAGGAAAGTTATTCGGTACGATCAAGCCCGGCGACAAGAAACTGAATAAGGAATTAACAAAATGTTTTTTTAACGTGCTCAATATCTCGAAGGATCTGGCGAAAGAAGCGCCGGAATATGTCAATCAGGACGCCCTTGCGATTATCACGGAGACTTTGCAGGATTCAAATCTCGATGACCATATAAATAAATATTGCGACAAATACAAGAAGTATGCCATACTGGATGGCAGAAAATTAAGGGAAACTACTCTGCATCAAAAACTAAAACCGAAAGCGATAGAACTTTTGAATCAGCTTCAGGATGAATACCCCAAACTCTTGATACTTCGTTCAGAAGCTTATTACGGGGCTTACGCCGAAATGTTCGAAAGGTTCCGTTCCCGTCTTGAAGACATCGAAAGGACAAAAACCGGTACCATTCACATACAGGAAGTCTCAAAAAGGCTGGCCGAATACATTAATCAGGGTTCAGTTCCTGAAATCTATTTTAGGCTCGGCGACCGGATTTGGCATTATCTGATTGATGAGTTTCAGGATACAGACATAATACAGTGGGGAAACTTCCGCCATCTTGTGGAGGAAAGCTTGTCCAAGAAAGGGTCGCTTCTGGTCGTGGGCGACCTAAAGCAGGCCATATACATGTTTAGAAACGCGGATTACCGCATCATGAGAGGGATTCTTGACCCCTCTACATGCCCGCCCGGAATCAAGTATCTTTCTCTGGATTCTCTCGGGTCCAAAGTGAAAACAGCGTTCTGCCTATTAATTACCGCAGCGATGGCATAATCGTCAGGTATGTGGAAGACCTCTTCAAGAATAGACTTCCTATAGACGATGACATCACAGGACTTAAATCCTTTTCACAGTCAGTCGCGGACGGCCGCGAAGATAAGGGATATGTCCTTGAAGAAAAAATCGAGTATGGGGACGAAAATAAGAAAGAGGTGAAAGATCGCCTGCTCGAGCTGATGAACGGTAAAACAACAGCGCCGGGTCTTCTCAAACGCTACGAACCCCGTGACATCCTCGTTCTGGTCAGAAAACATAAATATGTGGCCGAGGTGCTCGAATGGCTTTCTTCCTCGGGGATATCCGTAGCCGCGTCATCATCTTTGGATATCAGGCACAGAAAAGTCGTGGGCGAACTGATCGCACTACTACGGTTTCTGGATTCACCCATCGACGACCTTTCTTTGGGCCAGTTCATCACTGGACAGATATTCGCCACCGCCGCTAAAATGAAGAGGGAACATTTCGACCACTTGATGCTTCTTTGGAGCATGGAGAAAGCGCCCGTCTTTTATACCTGGCTTAAAGAGAGGGCGGAATTTAAGGATTTTTGGAACCAATATTTTGAAAATCCTTTTTCACGTGCAGGATACATCGGCGTCTACGAACTACTTTCTGACGTAATGCGTCTTTATCGGGTGTTTGAACATTTCCCTGAAGAGGCACAGTTTCTCGTCAGGCTACTTGATGCCGCCAATGCTCTCCAGCATAAGGGTTCGGGCGGAGTGAAGGATTTTCTCGTTCAGGTAGATGAGGAAAACACTGAAGAATCTCAATCACTATTTAATATCAAACTGCCGGATTATGTGAATGCGGTCAGGGTGATGACGGCTCATGCGGCCAAAGGGCTGGGCTACCCTGTGGTTATAAACATATTCTATAACGACAAAGATAATACCGATAATATGTACATAACCCAGGAAGGAAGCGAAATCAAGCTCTACCACATCACTAATCAAGAAATGGAGAGCGATAAGCTCAAAAAAATCCGAGATAAGAAATCACAGGACAATACCGTGCAGACAAACAACCTTTTTTATGTCGTTACCACAAGGGCCAAACATGAAATGTTCAATTTATTCGCGGAAAAACTAAAAGACGCGAAAGCAGAAGACGGTGATTTTCAGTGAACAAAGAACTATTCGGCGTCTTTAAGGGTCTTGAATCTGGAACGCCTCGTATGCCGGTCAAAAAGGATTTAGTCATCATTCCGACAGAAACTATTATTCCTGTGACACCCGAAAGCTCTTCGGGAGAATCAGTCCGGGTTTCGGACCTCTGGACCTATGAAAGGTATAAAAACGCCCGGTTGGGTGAAATAATCCATGAAGCTCTCTCTCGCGTTAAAACTCCTGGCGACGCGCCCGATGCAGAGACCGCCGTTCATGAAATCTGGAACGCACAGGGCCGCTGGTTCGATAAAGGAGAAATCTCTTCACGCATCAAAAACCTTCTTTCATCATCTGAAATGGCGAGATTCCTACCCAAAGACGCGGAAGTTTTCAACGAAGAGGAATTCTGCGATTCGGACGGCACCCTTTACAGGATGGACAAGGTCATAGTCTTGACAAGTGAAGTCTGGATTGTTGATTTTAAGACCGGCATGGATATAGGAGAACACTCAGGTCAAATTAAAAAATACATAAACCTGCTCGAATTACTCTATAAAGGGAAAAAAATCCGAGGCTTCATTATCCACATCCAGGACAGTGATGTCGAGGAGATTCAATGAGCCCGGACATCCGTTTCATATCCTCCAAAGAAAACCTCATCGAAAGAATCGGGTCGATATTAATTGAATCCTCCGGGACTGAAGGCTTTAAAGATAATATCGTTGTGTTTCCCGGACGCAGGCCGGCGCATTTTTTAAGAAGAGATCTAGCACACCGGATCAAAGGAACATTTAAGCCGCCTGTCATCCTATCCATGGATGAGTTTGTTGAAAGTGCCTGCCGTACGGAAGGGTTGAACAGTCCCCAACTAAACGCCTTGGACGCTACCGCCGTCATATACGAGCATTGCCGGGCAGAAGTCGAATCGTTTATCAGGCACAGCGGAACTGTTTTCAGGTTTGACGATTTCTTTGCCTGGGGCCTTGAGATTTTCTCAAGTTTCGAAGATTTAAAGATCAATCTTGTCAGCAAAAAAGATCTGGCAGGGTTCGACGCCCTTCTTGACGATGCGGGAGATTTTAGGGGCGACTTTAACTGTTTCGCCGCCGCCTACGAAAACTTTTATGACTGGACGAAAAAAAACGGTCTCGTTACCCGCTCCGGCAGGTATTTTTTTCTTTCATCCAACCTGAGCCAGACCCTTTCAGATTTAAAAGGCCTTAAAAATATACTATTCGCTGGTTTTTTTGCCTTCACAAAATCCGAGAAAGAAATCCTGCGAAAAATATCGGCCCTTCCAAACACGAGATTCATATTTCAGAAGGGTCCTGGCCTTTCTGAAAACCTTGATTTTCTGGGCCAATATGAGAAGGAATCCGTTGAACAGGTCGATTGGCGGGGGAAAGTCAGATTCCACAAGGCATCAGACCAGCACGGAGAAATATTCGCCTTGAACCAATCCCTCAAAAAGATGCTTGAAAATGAAAAATCGTTTTCTTCTGAGCATGTCATCGTCTTGCCCGACTCCGCT
>CAYHTN010000072.1:0-6332 GCA_964359565.1 uncultured Gammaproteobacteria bacterium | reverse complement strand
GATTCGCCGTGGTTCATCGTTCTTGCTGAGGTATATTCGGTATGGATGGCAGGTATATAAAAATGCGACTCGAGCAGACCTCGTTTTTCTACAAGGAGCTGTCTCTGAAGGACTCCCCGGGACTCTAGGAGCATTTTTTGCAGGGAAGCCAACTGTTCTCCGCGTTCCGGGTGATTATGCTTGGGAGCAATATCAGCAACGAGTCTCTCTTTCAAATCGAGAGCGCTTAGAGGTCTTTGTGACACGAGCGCACAGAGGATCTATTCGTCTATTGGAGTTGATTGAACGTTGGGTCGCGAAACGCGCTCGTCGGATCTTGGTTCCGAGTCTGTATCTGAAGAAGATTGTGGGTCAGTGGGGGATCCAATCAGCACAAATTGATGTTGTCTATAATGACGTTCGTCCTCTCCCTCCACCGCGCCTTTCTCGATCTGAAATACGGAAGCAGTTCGGGATCGCTTCAGATGCGCGTGTGCTCTTTTCGATCGCACGTGCAGTGCCGTGGAAGGGAATTGAGTTTCTTATCTCTCTTCTTAAGGACCTGCCCTCGACACACGTGCTCGTCGTAGCTGGGGACGGACCTCTTTTAGAAAAATGGAAAACACAGATACGAGAGCAAGGACTTACGAACCGTGTGATCTTCGTTGGAAGATGGCCGCATCAAGAGCTGTCCGATTGGTTTCGAGCGGTGGATGCGTTTGTGCTCGCCTCTGGATATGAGGGATTCCCCCATGTCGCGGTTGAGGCAGCGATGCAGGGTCTTCATGGGTTCTTGAGCGATGCAGGAGGAAACCCAGAAACGCAACACACCATGCCTGGAAGGACGACAATCCTTCCATATGAAGATCGAGAGGCTTGGCTTAAGGCTTTATCTGCGCCAGTGTTCCCTCAGCACGAGGACTTCCAACCTTCTCCGCAAATGGGAAATCAGGTGACAGCCATTCTCCGCTCGATTTCTTCATAAAAATATGCCCACCTTTACTCCCCAAGTGCGCGAAGGACATTACGTTAAGTCAAGTTACTTGACCAAGGATCGTTGGATCAATTATTGGTATCAATGGCAGTGGTTGCAAGCGCGCGGGTTAAAAACATTGCTTGAAGTCGGTGTTGGGAATGGCGTGGTTGCAGAGCTTTTCGAAAAAACAGGTATCGAGGTCACAACGATTGATATTGATGAAGCGCTTAAGCCTACCAAAGTAGCAAGTGTGACGGCGCTGCCGTTTTCAGAAGACGCATTTGATGGTGTTTTGTGTGCAGAGGTCCTCGAGCATCTTCCGTTTGAAGAGTCTTTGCAAGGCATGCGCGAGATCTATCGCGTGACGCGACGGTGGGCACTGATCACGCTTCCGCACGCGGGCTATGTTTTTTCTCTTGGAGGAAAATTCCCAATTTTCCCGTGGTGTTCCTGGGTACGGAAGATCCCGTTTTTTTGGAAGGAACATGTCTTCCAAGGGGAGCATTACTGGGAGCTGGGGAAAAAGGGATGGAGTCAAAGGCGCATAGGACTTGCGCTACAGTCTGTTGGTTTTACGGTTCATCGAGTGCATATGCATGCAGATGATCCAGCGCATGTGTTTTTTTTATGTGAGAAGCACGGAGCTTCGCCAAAACCGCTATGAAACTTCTTATTTTGACGCAAAAAGTGGATCAGAATGACGACGTATTAGGATTTTTTCATCGTTGGCTTGAGGTCTTCGCAAAGCATGCGGAGCACGTTATCGTGATTTGTTTGCAAGAAGGGATGCATGCATTACCAAAAAACGTGCAGGTCTATTCTTTGGGGAAGGAGCGAAGTGTGTCACGTTACCAGTATCTCATCACATTTTTTCGTCTCATCTGGCAGCAGCGAAAAAACTATGACGTCGTTTTTGTACACATGAACCCAATCTATGTTCTTTTAGGGGGTCTTTGTTGGTACTTCTTGAAAAAGCCCATCGCACTTTGGTATACGCACAAACAGGTAGACCTAAAATTACGTCTTGCCGAAAAAGTGGTTGACCGCATTTTTACCGCGTCAGCAACAAGTTTTCGCTTACCAAGTCTCAAAGTGCGCGTGACAGGTCATGGGATTGATACCGAGCAATTCTCTCCTCGACCATCCTCTGTGGATGCCAAATGTCATCTTGTAACGACAGGGAGGATTTCTCCCATCAAGGACTATGAGACGTTGATTCGTGCGGCAGCGATATTGGCAAAAACCAATATGCCTTTTGAGGTGACCTTAATAGGGGATGTCGCGCATGAGCAAGAGCGTGTCTATCTCGATCGACTGAAACAGCTGGTTCAAAAAGATGAGTTAGAAACGATCGTACATTTTAAAGGAGCGATTCCTAATCGAATTCTACCGACCGAGCTTGCTCGCGCAACCGTGTTTATTAATATGAGTCGGACAGGAAGTTTGGATAAAGCAGTTTTAGAAGCGATGGCGCTTGGAATACCGATCCTGACGTCTAATGAGGCGTTTCGTGATATTTTAGAAGAAGATGCCGCACTCCTTTTGTTTCCGGAAGGAGATGCTCAAGCATTGGCGGATAAGGTTCGTGTGATTCAGACACTGAGGGCGCCTGAACGGAAAGCGCTGGTCGAGCGCCTTCGCGGGATCGTCGTAAAAAAACATAATCTGGAACGACTGATCCCTCTTCTTTTGCAAAGCTATGGCTCGTCTTAATTCTTCGGCCCCTCAAAAAGATCAGCAAGGTGCGTTTCAGCTTGTTTGTATTCATAATATTCGCATGCCGACAGAAAAGGCGCATGGCGTGCAGATTTCTAAGATGTGCGAAGCGTTTGCCGTCGCAGGGGCCAGCGTATCATTGCTTTTACCAACCCGAAAAAACGCTATTCAAACAGACGTCTTTTCCTACTATCGGGTCGCGCAAACATTTACAGTCCGTTTCCTAAAATGCGTTGATGCAATTGCCTTTTTTTCGAGATGGCCACGGCTCGGATTTTATGGACAAGCCCTCAGTTTTTTGTGGAGATTACGTCAGGAAGAAATCCCTCCTCAGTCGGTTATTCTGACACGGAATCCAGAGATCGCCTGGTGGTTTGGGTATAGGGGATACACTGTTTTTTTTGATGCGCATCGTTTTTCTACACGGCAACAAGCGCTTCTGTCTTTTCTTTTAAAACGCGTCACGGGCATCATTGCAAATAGCCGGGGCACGAAAGAGGCGTTTGAACGAGCGGGATTTTCGGCGGTTCTCGCAGCGCCTAATGCGGTCGACCTCACGCAGTTTTCTGTTCCTCTTTTGACAGACCGAAAGATGTTCGGACTTCCTTTGGGTCGAATCGCTATGTATGTTGGTCATTTGTATGGATGGAAAGGAGTGGATACGGTTATCGCAGCGGCGCGCATGGCATCTCAGACGGATTTATTTTTTGTGTTTGTTGGAGGAACAGAGGAAGATGTTGCGCGTTATCGTGCCGAAACAAAGGAAATGCCAAATGTGCTCTTTTTAGGACATCGGATCCGTCAGGATATCCCTCAGCTCATGGCTCACGCAAGCGTTCTTCTTTTACCCAATGTACCTGTGAGTCAAGAATCGGTTGCCTACACGTCTCCTCTTAAATTATTTGAATATATGGCTTCCGGTATCCCAATCGTGGCATCAAACCTCCCTTCTCTCCGAGAAGTGCTTCATGAGCAGAATTCCATTTTGGTTCAGCCGGCTAACCCAAAAGCGTTATTAGAAGGGATCATGATCGCATTGCGACCAGAAGCGCAGGCTCGATCTTTGCGGGCAAAAGAAGAGGTCAAACAATATACTTGGGATGAGCGTGCGAAAAAGATTCTTCATTTTATGAATATGTATGTGCGGAATCATCGGTAGTACTTCACTTGAGCGAGGAGCTCTAGAGCGCGCGGCAGCGACGTTTCGTTATCGTGGACCTGATAGTACCGCGTACTTTTTTGATAGTCAGATGGCTCTTGGCCATCATCGCTTAAGTATTATTGATGTGGCCGCTCGGGCCGATCAACCCATGTGGGACGCTGGTCACACGATTGGTATCGTGTTTAATGGAGAAGTCTATAATTTCAAAGAGATAAGAGCGTCTTTGCCGGCATCCTATCAATTTCAAACCAGCTCAGATACAGAAGTGCTGTTATACGCCTATCGGGAATGGGGTGTGGCGTTTGTTGAAAAGATTCGTGGGATGTTTGCTTGTGCGATCTACGATACGCGCATTGCGAAGCTCTTTTTATTTCGTGATCATGTTGGTATTAAGCCGCTTTACTACTCTTACGAACAAGGGCACTTTTCTTTCTCTTCTGAGTTAAAAGGTCTGACGACGTTTTTCCATGAACAGTCCATTCCCTTGGAGCGTCATCCCGAAGCGCTCGAACTTTATTCGGTGTTTGGGTATATTCCTTCTCCGCTTACGCTCTATCGCTCCATCTGGAAGCTCCCAAGATCCTCGTGGCTTACCTTTGATCTTCGTACAAAGGAACCCCCGGTCGTACAATCCTACATCTTAAAAGATTCAATCAGAGAGAATGAAAAAGCATTCGCCGCCCTGATCGAAGAGCGTACCCTCGAACATTTGGTTGCGGATGTTCCGGTCGGTATTTTTTTCTCCGGGGGGACGGACTCATCGCTCATCGCGAGCATTCTTCATAAGCATGCGATCACTCTTAAGGCATTCAGCATTCGTATGGATGGAAAAGAGGAGGATGAATACTATTTTAATGCCATTCGTAAACAGCTCGGTCTTACGTCGCAAGTTTATTCTTTTGGCGTGAAAGAATTCGACGATGTCTATCCTCTCATCATGTCGAGCATGGATGAGCCGATATCTGACAACTCTCTTTTTCCTACGTATTATCTTTCTAAGCAGGCGGCAAAAGAAGTGAAGGTCGTGCTTTCAGGGGAGGGAGGAGACGAGCTATTTTTAGGGTATCCTCGCGATTTGGTGTTGGCGCAATTAAAAAAGAGGGATACGACCATATCGCTTCTTGATCGACTCTATACAACCCTCCCATTTTTCAAAGGAAAGAATAAGTTATTTGAACATCTATTTATTTTGGCACGACAACCGATCAGTTATTATTTGGTGCATATGTCGCCCGCACGAGGATTCGTTTCCTCGTCTGCTTGGCGGTCTGCGAAGGCCTGGATCGTGCGATCGCAGGCGGAACCTCTCGCATTTGATCGAGAATTTTACCTTGAAAATGATCTTCTCAAGAAGATTGATATGGCGACCTCCTATGCGTCGATCGAGGGAAGAGTGCCTCTGTTAGATCGTGCGATTGTTGCTAATGCCCCACGTTTTAATCAAGAACATTTACGCGGAGGGGTGTTAAAGGCGTTTCTTAAGAAGATCCTTACCGGTTATCTTCCATCTTCGCTTGTGTATCGAGGAAAAAGTGGCTTCGGCATGAATCTTCATCGGTATTTTAAAGAGTCTCAATACTTAAGGTCGGACCTCATACGGGCCGCGCGTACGCTCGCCGGTCAGGGAATTGCTCTCCCACAAGGCTTTTTAGAAAATGTGGATCAGCATATCCAACGATCTCCTAATTATTGCCTGGGTTTAATCAGTCTCTTTTATGCTCTTCGGAACGCCGAAGAACGTTGAAAGGATACCGTCGGTCTGTTATAACACTCGTGACCATTTTCTATGGAGGAAACTCAAAAAAAGGCTCCAGAAGGACAAGAGACGCATGTCGGACTGGCAGTGGTCTTGGTCTTCCTGTTATTGACCTGGTCGTATGAGGAGCGCCGCTTCTTGGGGGCGGGGATTATTGCCCTTATCCTCGTGATGGCTTGGCCGAAGTTTTGGAAGCCGCTGTTACCCCTTTGGAAGGGGCTCTTAAAACTCTTAGAAAAAACGGTTTCAAAAGCAATCTTTTTTCTCATTTTTGCCCTCATTATTGTTCCTATCGGAATCATCCGCTGTCTGGCTGGAGTGGATCCGCTCTTACTGAAGGCGTGGAAAAAGAAAACAGATTCTGTATTTGTTTCCCGACAACATACCTTTATAGCAAGTGATATCACGCAGCCATATTAAATTCCTTTTCATTTCCTTTATGGATCTCTTAAAAGATATTTGGGGATTTCTCCGAACGCGTAAAAAGTTTTGGCTTCTTCCGGCGATTATCGCCCTGCTCTTTTTCGGGGCGATTCTTGTGCTTTCGAGTGGCTCCGCGATTGCGCCCTTCATCTATACTATTTTTTAGTCCCTTCCGCATGCCCTCTCCTCCAAAAGAACGTATTCTGGGCATTTCTGCCTACTATCATGACAGCGCAGCCGCGCTTATTGTCGATGGAAAAATCGTTGCCGCGGCTCAGGAGGAGCGTTTTACCAGAAAAAAACATGATAGCAATTTCCCG
>CAYHTN010000071.1:0-6560 GCA_964359565.1 uncultured Gammaproteobacteria bacterium | reverse complement strand
GAGCGAAGGACTGAAAATCCTTGCGTCGCCAGTTCAATCCTGGCCCTCGGCACCAAGCACAAAAGCCAGGAAGTATCCTGGCTTTTGTGCTTTATTTCAATCTGTCCCATCCGTCTTTGACAGTTTCTGTCTCAGCGCCTCTCTTAGGGCCCTAGTCCAGCGTGGATTTGTTTTACGAATGGCATCAACGAGCGTTTCTAATTGATCTAAAGATATCCCACGCATTCGTATGTCTCCCATCGCACGTATCTCTGGTCCGGTAGTGACTGCTTCAACGATTCCTTCAAGATATTGCTCTACGGCAAGAGATTCTTGATCGTCAGAGACGCGTTGGAGATCAGGAAGGGAATGGAGATAATCTTCGGTTTTCCCGGTTGCGTGAGCAATCGAATCACGAAAGTGGACGCGCATGCCCGGATCTCCCTCCGCCAGAACGCATTGGTGAGCCATGGCAACATCAGAGGGTTCATGACTACGTAAATAGATTTGGCAGGCGAGCAAGACGCAGCGCATTCGTTCAAGGAGTCCTTCGGGCAGCTGTATACAGGAAAAAGATCTTTCCGCGATCGCTCGAGCTGATCGTAAATCTTCTTGCCGGTTTGTTGCATCAAAGAGCGTGAGATATTTTATTCCAATCGAATCTAACTCTTGTGCCTTACTTTTGAGGAGGGTCCGCACGTCCTCAAAGGCGCGTTTTCCCATAAGCGCTCGAAATATTCCTTGCAAGATATCTTTCCGTTCTTCTTCCTCCACTGTCTCAATAAGACTAAGAGCGCGATCGATTTTCTGAAGATCGATGAGCTCGTAGAGAAGTTCCAAACGTGTTTCAAAACGCTTCTCATGTTGCTCTAAGATCAATTGTTCGATTGCATCCTCTCGCGTCTCCGCTGCGGAAAAGAGCTCCTTGATCTCCCTTCCAGCTACTATCCTTCGAATATCATGCATTTCATTGGCTCGGGTCCTCATTTCCTCGAATCGTTGTTGTATTTCGTCTTCTCCGGGTGTTCCGTGATCGTCTTCGAAATGAATAAGGCTCTTCCAGGTGAGGAGGATTGTGTCGATTCTTTCTTGGTCAGGATCTTGCTCTAGAGGAGCGTTTGACTTTAGAGGTTCTTTACTCGATCCTTTGGCCATATATTGATGATTATACCCTGCGCGAGATATCTAAGGTAGCTAAGGTCTTCGATCGGAATCGCGAGCGGAGCTTCAGGCTGCCAGATGACGACTCTATTGATCGCTTTCATCTCTTCAGTCTTTCATTGAGACGAATAAAAAAAGAGCCTCTGCATCCGTGTAGTTCGGTGGAGAGGGGCTAGGCGAGGAGTTCGTTGCTTACAAAGGTGCTGGTGACGAGGCCGCGTGAAACGCCATAACCCACCATGAGGATCTTGGCGACAGTGTCTTGCAGGTAGCAG
Source organism: uncultured Gammaproteobacteria bacterium (assembly GCA_964359565.1). Taxonomy (GTDB): domain Bacteria; phylum Patescibacteriota; class Patescibacteriia; order 2-12-FULL-60-25; family 2-12-FULL-60-25; genus JAGOTP01. Next base: position 5,145 of record CAYHTN010000071.1, on the reverse strand, counting down.
GGAGTCGGGGCTCCATTGGCAAGCTGCAGGTCGGGAAAGAGGGTCGCGAGTTGGCTACGATGTTGGGGCGTCACGCTTCCGCTGCGTCGGATCAGGCTCGCCAGTGCTTGAGGGCTTCTGATGATCGCCGCAGTCGGCTCTACGTCGGTTGAGGGAGCGTAGAGTACGAGGAGGCAGGAGTCCTCGTGGGGTGCCTCCGAGTCTACCCAGCAGAAGGAGAACCCACCCGTATTCTCGATCATGCGGTCGAACAGGGTATCCAGGTCCTCATCCCCACTTTCGCTCAGAGCTTCGACCCCATTCATGAGAAGGATATCGAACTGCCGCATACAGGTGTCGGGAAGGGTTTCGCGTGTTCGCGTCGCGAGAGGAGGGAGCTCATTCTCGTGCTCGAGCGTTCCCAAGAGCTGGTTGAGCAGGCTCGTCTTTCCTGCCGGGGGCGGCTGCTCATCCCGCAAGATCTCGCGCAAGACCTGCTTCGCGTCGTGATGATCGTAGACGAGAACGACGTTTTTGGTGTCGTCGCCCTCTCGGGTGATGATGACGCCCGTATCCTCCAGGAGGAACAGGGCTACAGTCACCGGAATGACGCCTTCAGGTGCTTCGTCCATACAGTGCCTTTCGCTCAGTCCGTTGATAGAAGGTTCGTGGTCGATACGATAGTCTTTTCTTCTAAAAAAGCAAAGCTGTTCGATTCTGATAAAAAAGAGTCCTCTGCACGATCGTAGTGGAGAGGAGAGAGTTATTGAAGAGTGGATCGGGCGATTCGCTTCTTCTCAAGGTGAACTTCGGCGGCGCGTCCGACGAGAAGGACGGCGCTTGTGACCTGGTTGAAGTGCAGGGTCGGGAGCTCATTCGTAGGGAGAATGGTTTCCAACTGGGTGTGTAGTTCGCGGAAGGTCTTCACCCCGACTATTCCAGTGAGTTCATCGAGTAGCTTTGGAGCTTGTCGCTGATCCTGCACGACTACTCCGGTTGTCGCTCCCCGAAGATCGATGAACAGGACGAGCGCTACCGGTTCTGCGTCAGGCGCAGCGTCATTGGCGGAAAGGTAGCCGTAGAAGATGTTCTCGTCTCCCAGGAGCTCTTGGAGCGCTTCACCCGGATCCCCCATACCTGCTTGCTCACAGACGGCTTTCCCGAAGGCGAAGAGCTCGTTCAAGCGCGGAAGCAGGGAAGTGGGGACAGAGAAATTCTCTGACGATCCGTTCTGCCAGGGGACGCTGTTTGCCTGACTGAGTTCATCCGCGAGGGTTGCCAACCCACCGGGATCGATACCTGCGATGCGCTCTTCAAGCGCATCAATAGCGGACAGGCGATCGTGACAGATCAGGATTTCCAAGGCTTCATCCTGTTGGTCACGTATGGTGATCACTACTTGATCACCATACACATCGGCGCTGATTTGCGCTTCTTCAGGAATATCTACCATTGCTGCCTTTCGCTGAGTCGGTTGATAGAAGGTTCGTGCCAGGTACCATAGTCGCTTCGTTGAAAAAAGGAAAGATAAATGGCCCCCGCCCTATTCTTCCTTAGAAGAGAGCTGATACCATAGCAATATGCCCTTTTCTCCGTTACGAAAACGTCGGTCAGCATTAGAGCAATGCGTTTCAACACCGGTCAGAAGTATCGCAGGGGTGATTCGGGTGATGACGCAGATTGAAAAACTCTTGCCGCAAGAGGATGGGCTTTGGTGGTTTAATTGGCTCTATCGGCAGGTCACCATCGCCATTCAAGCAGAATGTCGGAAAGAGAGGTGGGATGCTCCGATCTGGGTTACGCATTTAGATCGTGATTATCATCGCATTAATAAAATACTCTACGAAGTCGAATTACGCTGTTTGCAGGAATTGACGACGGGCTGGATTCGTCTCGTGAGTACACGAATGGACCCATACGATCGTCGCTTGGCGATCACAATTGTACGCTGGATACGTGATTTAGCCTGGTCACACGCCGAAGCGTATGCAAAAGCGTGTGCGCATGATGCGCATCTTGGGGAGGTGTTTGTCGAACGTCTCGATCGTGTGACGGAGATCGTGGCACGAGGGACGCTCGTGCCAACCACGTGGAGACGCGAAGCGGCCTTGCCTTGGGTACGCAAATAATCTACAAAAGAATACAAGGCGCGCTTTTGCGCTGAGACGCAGACGTTCCGGAGGCACTATGCATCCATCGGGTCCGCATCGAGATCCCACCATCGGCCACCTCGTTACGGAGAACGAGAGGCTCAGCACCAAGAACGCACTTCTCCGCGCGGCTCTCTGGGTCACGCTCGCGCTGGGTGTTACCTTCGGTGCCGCGATGGCCTTCGCGGTCACCCTGCAGGCCTTCCTTCCGGCCTATCTGGGGCTTTCGGCCAGGGTCGCGGAGCTCGAAGATCATCCGCAGATCATCGTGATCGAGCGAGTCGAGATCTACGTCCCCTCAGACCCGTGGGAGGCGGTCGACGGTTCGGTGTCGACTCGCGGCTTCTCGGAGTACTTCGGGGAGCTCGACCCCCCGCTCGGTTCGGACGCCTGTAGGTGCTGTCGCTTCTCGGCACCGACCTTCTTCCACTAGCGACATCGTGCGCAACCGCGTTTCGCGGTCACGTCCGTGTCCGCTCTCCTCTCCCGCCCCTCGTGCATGCTGCGACTGGGCCTCTTTTTTTAGATGGAGATTTCACTTGAGAGATGATTCTGGTCAAGGAAAAAAGAACGAGATATTTCCCCGCAGTAGGTTCAAAGAGAGTAGTTTCTTTACAGCGAAGCTGCCAGACCCTATCCTAGAGGCATGCCAGATGCACAAAATGAGCTCGTTGGTTCAAGTGGAACAGAGTATCCGGTTGTTTTAGATGAGGTGACGGATGAGCAACTTGTTTTTGTAAGAGATATCATCAAAAAGCCAAGGAGGCTACAAGAAGGGCCTGTCGCCGAACGGCATGATGCTTGGAAGAAACAAAATTTAATAGATGTTCTTGGCAAGGTTCCTGAGGCGCATCTGTTTACAATTCTTGGAGGATTTATCGTGAATGTTTTAGATAAAGGTACGTCACAAACCAGTGGTCAAGCGGCTCTTATAGGTGCGATCATGGGGGCATTCGGTGCGCTTGCTTCTGGAAAACTCACGGTAGAGAAAATGTTAAAAAAAGAAGATCCAGCGGATATGTAGGAGGCAGCTTAATCGTCTACCAGTGTTCATTTTATTTCTATGACCCAGGAGGAAATCAAGACACGACTTTCAACATTAGGGATGTCCCCAGCGGATTTAGATTTGGCAATCGAAGATGTTCAGAAGATGATCATTGCCAAAGTCTTCATTCGTTTTATTCCGAGTCTTACGCCAGCATTACAAGAAAAACTCAAAGACCAGGCTCCGGAACAGATTGTAGAATATTTTAAACAGCACCCAAGTGAGCTTCCAGATTTTTCAGAAGCTGGAGTTGAAAAAATAGCCCAAGAAACCTGGGAAAGCTATTTTGCCGCCATGGAGAAAGTAGGCGTTTAGCTCTCTCTTGCTTGGATGCGCCCTCTTTGCCATGCTGTGCCCATTCTATGGATGTCTTGATCACGCGTCGGTTTGAAGAACTGTCGTCGAGAGATGTCACATACGCAGGCGGGAAAGGTGCGGCGCTCGCGGAGCTCATGAGAGCAGGAATCCCGGTCCCACCAGGGTTTGTTCGTCGCCGTTCGTTCGAGCGCAACCGCAGAAGACGGATTAGAAGCGACGTCTTTGTAATGCCTTGCGTGCTTTTATTTGGTTACGGACACGGACCACGGAAGTTTCAGATCAGCCTTCGTTCTTCAGAGAGAGGCACGACTTCTTTTTGGAACATCGATGCAAAGAGAAACGGGAAAGCCCTGTGTGATTGGCACCGCCGACGCGACTCGCGTGCTCCATACAGGAGACTTGGTCGATGTCGATGTAGAGAAGGGAATTATTAAGGTTCTGGAATCGACGAAGAGGCTTTGAGACTCCTTGCAACATTTTCCTGTTTTATACGTATACTACCCTTACATGCAGGTTTCTGATGTTGACCGGGAGTACACGGACCGGGAATTGGTAGAACTCGCCCAACGTTCACCGCAGGCGTTTAAACTCCTCGTAGACCGCTATTGGCGACGTCTCTATGCGTTTGTGAAGCGTTTATATTTTATGGAGCATGAGGAGATTGAAGACGTGATTCAGGAAGCGTTTCTAAAGATCTACCGGAATTTGCAAGCGTTTGATGATGCCTTTTCTTTTTCGACCTGGGCCTATCAGATCACACGAAATTGTGCGATTGATAGCCTTCGTAAAAAACGGGTACGACCTCAGACGATCGCGCTTACGGAAGAAGAATGGGAGCAACTCCGGGTGATTGCTACGGAAGAACAAGAGCAACCATTTGATCTCGCGCTGATAAAAAAAGTGATTCAAGAACTCCCACTGCTCTATCGCGAACCGTTCACGCTGTTCTATCTTGAACAAAAGACCTATGAAGAGATGGTCGACATTCTTAAAAAACCCAAAGGAACGATCGCTTCTCTCGTGAGTCGCGCAAAAGTGTTGGTGCGTGAACGCGCCAACCAATTCTCTCTATGAATGACGACTTCTCACAACGTCTGCTTGATCGGATCGAGCATGACCACATCACTCCCATTCCTCGCTGGCTTATTCGAGTACGTCAGGGAGCGAGCTGGCTTTTGCTCGGGCTTTGTATTTTTTCTGCGGCTTTTTTAGGGTCGTTGATTCTTTTGGCAGCGCTTCATATCGATCTCGAGTTCTTGCGTGTCTCTTCTTTTGGTCCGATGCTACGTCTTCTCCTCGCCTCGGTGCCAGTTGTGTGGGTCGTGTTATTGCTTCTCTTTTGTGTGTTAGAAACTGTCCTGATCCGTCGTCAGGCACATGCTTATCGTTATCCGACGGGGTTGATTGTCGGCATGGTGATCCTTGGGATCTGCCTCGGTGGTCTTGGTCTTTACGCTACTCGTCTTCCCGAACGCATTCAAACTTCTTTTCCACGTCATCTCCCTCCGCACGTTCGTCCTTGGTTTGAACGACAACGTCCAGCGCCCCGGCCCGAAGATGGCGTCCTCTTTGGACGTATCCGTGAAATCAAGAAGGATCATCTCATAGTGAATGATCCACCAGGTCATCTTTGGCATGTCATCGTAAGCCCAG
>CAYHTN010000070.1:0-6604 GCA_964359565.1 uncultured Gammaproteobacteria bacterium | reverse complement strand
TGCAAACTTGATCTTGAAGGTGAAAATTGATCGTGACTGTGCGCAATGGTTGGGCTGTAAGAGCTCTGAAACAGTCTACGATGCCGGGGCGGGTCGGTATCGCGATATCTGTACCAACATGGCGTTATGTGATGCCTCAAGCGGGAGGGCTGAAGATCTGTTCTGTAGCCATTATGTGGATCGTTCATCGACCTCGACAGAGCCTATTTTTTCCGAAGGTTCCTACCTTGACGCGAAGCTTTATAGTCGTCGCGTCATCGGTCTCGGAAATTTGGATTACTCTGGTTTCGCGCTTCCAAATTCCTTCCAGGTTTCTGATCTGAGTATGGAAAAGGTTGGTGTTGATGGCGCCCTCACGACTCCTGATGCTGCGTATAAGTTTGCCAACGATTATCGCTTGGTGGGAGCGATTCGTATGCCACCCGCGATCCGAGCAGGACTCACCTATCAACACATCGTACCACCTGGTCCTAACGATGCGCGTATTCTTGATGGCACACCGATTGCGGGTCGGTATCCAGAACTTCATCTTTGTCAGCATGTAAGCACCGGACGCATCGGTTACTATCGAACCAGCGATCGTGATTCAGGCCGTGACTTTGACTGTTTCTTGGCCGTCGGTGGAGCGATGCAAGGGGCGACTTCGACCGATGCCCTCAGCTTTACGAACTTGCAAGAATCCTTCTCCGCCACCAATCCAGAACAAGAAGCAATTTTGACGCGCGCCTTTCCTCCGTCCGAATGTCGAGCCAATCCAGAAGAAGATTCCCCATTCCCTGGCTCGTTTGTCACGAGTTGGGATCTTTCAAAGAATCCGGCGCGACCAACAGATGTGCTTCAAGGGTATGCTCGCGCCAACTTTTGTGAGTACGGTGAAGATTGCTCCTGTACCTATAAGCGTGCCGACTATGGCGATATCGGTGCGGGGAGTAAATTCTTCAATATCTATTCTTCGGCTGTTCCACCGGGTATTTGTCAGGGCGGTCCTCGCGCAGGTCAATCATGTCTCCCTTCGACGATTTTCCGCGAACCTAGTCAAGCTGCTTCAAACCCCGCTGAACGTGCCGTTGGTGGTGGAGGAAGAGATACGGCTCAAGTGCGAGCGATCGAAGGATCAAACTCTGCCCAAACGTGTGGACCTCCCGAAGGAGGTGGAAAATGCGTCGCCTTTTCTCGCGTCAGTATCGTGCGTGGGAACTTTGGGGCCTGTCTTGAACGTGATACGACGCGCATGATCGCTGGTGATCGTTCGAAGCAGCCCTGTCTCAGCTGGAATCCAAACCCGATTCTCTTTGGTGTGAACGATCCATATCACTTCATCCCAACCGCGGGATACATGCCACCCCAAAATTCCGGTCAATATTACTGTACCGCTCCGGTGCGTCAACCGAGAGATGTGACCTTAGGAGCATGGTCATTCGCCGGTCTCCCAGGAGCGATGCGGAAGTTTGATTTTGACGATGATTATGTTTCTGATGGCACCGGTGGTACGAATGGGAACAAACCAGGAGCATCTGTGGATGGTGGTCTCCCAGAAGGAACGGAAACAGGCGCGCAATGCGAAGATACAGACGATGACCAAGATGATGGTTCTGGATTTGAGAAAGATATGCTGGGTTTACGTCTCGTGAATACCGGTCGTGGCAAAGACGCAGCGTATTTAGAAACCTTCTTTCCGATTAAATCAGAAGCAATGGCGACCTGGCTCTACAGTGTCACGACTACGGAAGGAACGCTGACCCCGGCAGATATTCAACGCTCCTTGTTTGAACGTAACTTCGCGTACTTCAATATTGAACCGATCAAAAATAGAAATGGAAACGGTCGCTTAGGCTGTGGCTATCAGCAAGACTGGGTCGATAATATCGGTGCGGTGGATTACGACGAAGCGGATCAGGTTGCTCAGGCAGATCAGCTTTGGCATAGCAATTTCCGTGACAACTACAATCCAACCTTGACACGCGGTGTTGGTGAATCGCTCGTGACCCAACGAGATGGCTTTCCTGCCGTGGTGCCGTGTGTGGTTACCGCTGGCAATGGTTTTACAGACGGTCAAAACTGCTTTATGAAAAGCTGGGAAACAAAATATCGTGTTCCGGCTGGTGCGGGTCAATCAGGATCGGGGAGTGGCACGAATCTGCCTTATTTTAATGGTCTTGTGAATGGCAACGGGGCTCGGACATCCAATGGTCTCTCTGATCTGCGAGGAACGCCTGACTATAAGCGCTGTAGTGCTGATAAGCCTTACTTCGGTATTCGCGCCGTCTTCCAAGCAACGATCCCTCGCTGTGGTACCTCAGAATGTCCTCGTACGAATTTTGCTCGTGCCTCAAGCATTCGCGAAACAACCTGGTCTTTCGTCGGTTTTTGGGTCGCTGCTTGTGCCGGAAAATCATCCGAACTCCACTACATCTACATGAAGATTGATGTTGCTTCCGGAGATGTCTGTCGTGAACTAGCCGAAGTCGTCAGCCGTAATTCCCACCAAGATGCCGCCTTCACCGATCGCGTTGCCAAAGACTCCATCTTCGCGATTCCGGGTTTAGGGATCCAGTATAACGATCGCTATGCGCCATTCTCAAGCGCTCTGAACGTGAAGCCTGCCGGACGTGATCCGCTTTTTCAGACCGGACAAGAAGTGACCGGATATTCAATCTTGAACCCCCCAAGCTTCATCGCGGGTGGGGTGCGTACCTACGCGGATAGTGAGCAATATCCAAAAAATAAATGGGCCTATCTCTCAAATATCTTTGCTCGTGTCTATCGTGTCTATCGTTTCGAAGAAGCGCCGGTTCGACGTAGTGACGTTGCCTGTCTTCAAGGCGCATTTAAAGGTCGATTAGTTGATGCGTTAAACACGCCTCGCGAGCCGATGGCTAATTGTGTCGGTGGCACATCTCCGGTCTGTAGCTCGAATGGTCGGTGTGATATCACCCAATACGATACGTCGCTTGATGCCGAAGTCGGTGGCGTGAGCGGAGGAGGAGCCTCGTTCCAATGTAATTCGCTTTCGGGCTTAAATACCGGCATCGGGTGTTTAGGAGAGGCGTCTGAAATGTGCCATTTGGGACCGATTCAGGTTATTCCTGAAGAAGGGCCGAAATTACGCAATCTTCCTTGTATGACCCGTCAGGGATGGACATATAATGCTACAACGCAGCGTTGGTCTGGGCGAGGTTGGGATGGAGGCGGGATTAGTACCAGTTGTGCGCCACGTCCAGGAAGAGACTGTGACAGTAGATGTGTCGGCGGAAGCAATGCTGGGCGAATTTGTACTCGAGACTATAACTTATGTAATGCAGGGGGAGGCTGGTGCCAATCTCCGACCGGACCACAACTACGTGAACATAGAGATATCACTCAAGCTGACGCGGCGAGATACGGAGCGTTTGCCTGTCCAGGATCCCCAAACTCTGTACGTACATCGGATTATTCTACCTATGGCAACCTTACATGGGATGCTGCTGTCGCTTTGTCCGGTGGTCAATCCTGCTCTGCTCCAACCGATCTTGATCCAGCAAGTATAACCGGGAGTGAGGAGTGTCCTGAGCGTATTCTTGAGGGCGCTCAAGTTCGTGCGGGAACGGAAGGAAATACCATGTCAGCGCGTTGTGTGAACCCTGCGGGCGCTCCGGTCACTCGCGGCCAAGAAGGAAGATGTGAGGTTCATGTTCCTGCCTTCCGCCTGACCCTTCCAAACGGAAATGTCTTTAACCTCGAGGCTTTCGATATCGGGAGAGATGATGCTACTCGTCCAGGCTGCTTTACAGATCTTGATTGTTCCTTTACGAACTATAACTTCTATCGTATTCGACCAAGAGCGGAGCCGGTCCCTTATGCTGGATCGTATCAAAATTTATCAAGCGTTCGTTCTTTATCAAACTCACGTTATACGAGTGGTGAAGTCTACTTTGGTGGGACTTCAGAAGACGCGATTCGTAATGCGATGACCAGCTTGATTACGAACGTACCTTGCCGCCCAGGGATGTTTGATCCGTTCACCCGTACGGGCGATGACAATAGTCCTTGTCAGACTCGTCCAGGTGTCACAACGACGATCGCGGAGTATGGAACAACGATTCAAGCTCGTGAATACGCGATCACAACAGGCCCTCAGGGTGAGCTGAGCCGTTCTCCTGGAGCAAATCAAATCGGGACTCCTACGACTCGTACTGATTTGCGCTTTGGTGAACAGACGCTCACGGCCTACCGTATTGGTGCCTGTATCCGTCCATCATCCGGTCTCCGTAGTCGCACAGGGGGTTCTCTTGGTCGCTGTGTCGGTGGTCTTCGTGATGGCCAAGTGTGTGATACGCGCGCCAGCGATCGAAGCGCACTGAGCTGCGTCCGCGTCGAAGGAGACACTCAAGATGCATGTGGTCGCGTCGAAGAAACGGTCACGCTCAATGGAAGACCAGAACAGGTTCCAGTTACCTTTTGTCGCATCGGAGTGGGGGTTGTCCCAACCGCACCAGATACCGACCTCGATCTTGATAACAACTTGTGTACCCATAATGAAGGCTATGTTCCACGTCTCGATCTGTGTCCGAATCCGCTTGATGAATTCTGTGGTCTGATTGCTTACAATAGTAAGAAGCCAGTAGATTCACTTAATCAAAACGGCAGCGCCCTCCTGCCAACGGATGTCACCCAAGGTCTCCATACCCCAACCTTCCTTGGTCTCAGTGTCTCGCCGTCAACCCCTCCAGACACGGCCTATAGCTATATCTCGACGTACGCGCCACGTCCGCCACGCATCGCTTCACCAAATACGGGTCGTTGCAGTGCGCCAGGACAATGTCAGGTCAACAGTCTCGATTCTTTTGCGGTGAATGGTCAATCCGAAGGTCAGATCTCTGTGGTCGATAGTCAGTACAAAGCAAGTATTCGCTTCTATGCCTGGGCGTCGCACGAGCAGATGCCTCTCCGTGGTGTCTATGTTGACTGGGGAGACAGTTCGCTCCAGCAATTGCCAGATGGCCGCATGAAGAATCACAAGCCGTACTGCAATGTGAAAAAAGAATGTTCTGGTTCACCCGGTCTCACTTGTAATAAAGACGTCGATTGCCCTCCAGGCGGAGGTACGTGTCAGCCCGTCGGTGTCTGTGGTCTAAACCCTGGCCGCACCTGCCGCGCCGACAACGACTGTGGCTCGAACGGCGGCAAATGTAATTTCCGCACCCTCTTCGGCAACACCGGTGAAGCCTGCGAAGAAAACTACTTCGACTTCTCTCACCTTTATACGTGTTTGGGTCCGGGTAAACTTCCAGCGTGTGGTGGGGTACCAGGAGTGACGACGGCGCAAGCGCCGGCATCTGTTGCTGCGAGAACGTGTTACTTCGGCTCATGGGATTCCTTGGTTGTTACTTCGACACGGCCCGCCTGTGCCGATCAGAATTCATGTATTGGTTTTCTTCGGACAAATAACTTATTACCAAGTGGCATTACGACAGACGGTGCCATTGATGCAGCAAATGGTGCTGGTGTCGTCTGTGCCGGTGTCGTTCCTACGACGGGCGTTGTGACCACACGTTGTTCACGCGATCCATCACGATTATGTACGAATGATGCGGGCTGTGCCGCCGGAGACAGTTGTATCGAAGGGCTTGCTCCTCCAGGTGGTTGCTGGGATGCACGTGTAAACTCATGTCGCTTCACCCCTCGAGTGATGGTCAAAGATAATTGGGGTTGGTGTACTGGGGAGTGCCGCACTAGATTAGTTGCAGGGACGTTACTCGATGATATGAGTACTGAAATAAACCGTCCCGCCGCCAAGCATATTTATGGAGGGTGTTACAGCGGCGCCACACACAACTCAGGCCGATCGATCGCTTCTAATGTATCCTCTGATCTAGTGCCATTTAGAGATGAGTGTTCTCTCGATTTATACAATCGTAATTTCAGACCCTGGATAGTCTATCTGGGTGCTGTCAATCTTCGCGGTGTAAGTGCTTCTGCCCCGCGTACAGCACTTGATCTCAGACTAACCGATCTATTCACGTTGGATTTAAGTCGAATCATTCGCTGATAAAAAACATAACCATTTCTGAGATAGAGATGGTTATGTTTTAAAATTTCTAAAATAAAAAAGAGACGTTGTGATCTTTTAGGAGCGATCACAACGTTGTTCTTGGGGGAGGGGCTGTCTCAGCGAGCCAGGGTGACCCGAGGGGCGCTCTCCATGCGAACTGCATTCGAGTTCGCGGGAGAGGTTCCTGCAGGCCAGATGACTGCTTCGAGCCGGTATCCGTCGATGACCCGCACGCCATACGACGCATGACTCGCGTCCACGTACTGGACGAACATGTCGCCTGCGCTCGGCGTCGCGCCCTCGAACTCCGGACCGAACATGCCGAGGTCCGCGTAGGTCGTTCCGTTGATCTCTCGGCAGTTCATCTGACCCCGCCCAGGCGGGTTCATGGCCGACGAGATGTTCAGGAGGGCCGGGGCGCAGAACTCCGGGTGAGTGAACGGCGCGCACATCATGGCGGGTGCCATGCGGTGCTGACACGGTCGATCGCTGGTCGGGACCTGACCGAGTCCACACATCGGTCGGGTGTCGCCGTCGGGTGCCGGGGTGACGTCGGCGGGCGCCGCGTCGGGC